>NZ_JANODC010000534.1:0-2291 GCF_031412495.1 Rhizobacter sp.
GGGCAGCAGCTGCGGCGGCGCCCTGGAGGCCGACCCGGTGCCCGGGGTCGCGGCGCGCGCGGCGTGACCACTGGCGTGGGTCGCCGCGGCCTGTGGATAGGGGCGCTGCTGCTCGCGCGGCTGGCGGTCGGGTTCTACCTCCACTTCGACCTCGGCAGCCTGCTCACGCTCGATTCGCTGAAGTCGAGCCGCGACAGCCTGCTCGGGCTGTACCGGCGAGAGCCAGCGCTCACGCTGGCCTCGTTCCTTGCGCTCTACGTCGGCTCGGTGGCGCTGTCGATTCCCGGGGCGACGATCCTGACCCTCGCCGCCGGCGCCCTGTTCGGGGTCGCTGTCGGCGTGGCCGTGGTCTCGTTCGCAGCCAGCCTCGGCGCGCTGCTCGCCTTCCTGATCGCCCGCTACCTGCTTCGCGACCTGGTCCGGGAGCGCTTCGGCAAGCGCCTGGCGCCGATCGACGCGGGCATGCGGCGCGACGGCGCCTTCTACCTGCTGACGCTGCGCCTGCTGCCGGCCTTTCCCTTCTTCCTCGTCAACCTGCTGAGCGCCCTGACCCCGATCGGCGCCTGGCGCTTCTACTGGGTGACGCAGCTCGGGTCGCTGCCGGCCACGGTCGTCTACGTCAACGCCGGCACCCAGCTGGCGAGCATCCACAGCCCGGCCGACATCCTGTCGCCGGCGCTGTGGCTGAGCTTCGCGCTGCTCGCCGCCCTGCCGTGGCTGGGCAGGGGCGTGGTGGGCGGGTGGCGGACGCGCCAGGTCTACGCCGGCTGGCCCCGGCCGAAGCGCTTCGACCGCAACCTGGTCGTGATCGGCGCCGGCGCCGGCGGCCTGGTCACTGCGTATGTCGCGGCGGCGGTGAAGGCCAGGGTGACGCTGGTCGAGGCGCATCGCATGGGCGGCGACTGCCTGAACTTCGGCTGCGTCCCGAGCAAGGCGCTGATCCGCTCGGCACGGCTGGCGAAGGAAGTTCGCGACGGCGCCGCGCTCGGCGTGACCAGCCCCGGAGCGCGCGTCGACTTCGCAGCCGCGATGGCGCGCGTGCAGCGCGTCATCGCGACCATCGCACCGCACGACTCGGTCGAGCGCTACACGGGCCTCGGCGTCGAGGTCCTGACGGGCAGGGCGCGGATCACCTCGCCCTGGTCGGTGGAGATTGCCGGCGTCGGTGGCGCCGAGGGTGCGGAAGGCGTGCGGACCCTCACCACCCGCAGCATCGTCATCGCCGCCGGGGCGAGCCCGACCGTGCCACCGATCCCGGGCCTCGCCGAGGTCGGCTACCTCACGTCGGACACCGTCTGGGGCCTGCCATCGCTGCCGGCCCGCCTGGTCGTGCTCGGCGGCGGCCCGGTCGGCTGCGAGCTCGCCCAGGCGTTCGCGCGGCTGGGCGCGAAGGTGACGCTGGTCGAGATGGCGCCGCGCGTCATGCTGCGCGAGGACGAGGACGCGGCAGCGCTCGTCGCCGCGGCCCTCGAGGCCGATGGCGTGACCCTGCTCACCGGGCATCGGGCGATCCGTTGCGAGCGCGACGGCGAGGTCAGGCGGCTGATCGCGCACGGCGGCGAAGCCGAGCGGACGATCGAGTTCGACCAGCTCCTATGCGCCGTGGGTCGCAGCCCGCGCGTCGAGGGCTACGGCCTCGAGACGCTCGGCGTCGCGCTGGTCGACAAGACCCGCACCATCGAGACCGACGCCTGGCTGCGCACGCGCTACCCGAACATCTTCGCCGTCGGCGACGTCGCCGGCCCGTACCAGCTCACCCATGTCGCCGCGCACCAGGCCTGGCACGCCGCGGTCAACGCGCTGTTCGGCCGCTTCAAGCGCTTCAAGGTCGACTACGCCGTGATTCCGTGGGCCACCTTCACCGACCCCGAGGTCGCGCGGGTCGGGCTCTCGGAGGCGGAAGCGACGGCGCAGAACGTCGCCTACGAGGTCACGCGCTTCCCGCTGCAGCAGCTCGACCGCGCCGTCACCGACGCGGCGACGCAGGGCTTCGTCAAGGTCCTCACGCCGCCGGGCAAGGACACCCTCCTCGGCGTGACCATCGTCGGCGAGCATGCCGGCGACCTGCTCGCCGAGTACGTGCTGGCCATGAAGCACGGCCTCGGCCTGAACAAGGTCCTCGGCACGGTGCACGCCTACCCGACGATGAGCGAAGCGAGCCGGTCGGTGGCCGGCGCCTGGCGGCGCGCGCACGCGCCGGAGCGGCTGCTCGCCTGGGTGCGCCGCTACCACGCGTGGGAGCGCGGGTGAAGGCGCCGGCCGGCGCGACCCCGGTGACCGGGAGCGCGCCG
>NZ_JANODC010000535.1:0-3262 GCF_031412495.1 Rhizobacter sp.
ACCCGATCACGCGGGCCGAGCAGACCGGGCGCGTCGGCGACGGCCTGCCGGAAACGCTGGAGGAAGTGGTCGCCGCCTACGGCCACCGCTGGTTCAAGCTCAAGGTCGCCGGCCGGCTCGGCGACGACATCGACCGGCTGAGCCGCATCGCTGCCGTCCTCGACCGCATCGACGGCGGCTACCGCGCCTCGCTCGACGGCAACGAGCAGTACGAGAGCGTCGAGGGCGTGAGCGCGCTCTGGCAGCGCATGCGCGCCGAGCCGCGCCTGGCGCGGCTGTGCGACAGCGTCGCCTTCATCGAGCAGCCGATCAAGCGGCAGGCGGCGCTGGCCCACGACGTCGCAGCGCTCTCGGCGCAGAAGCCGGTGATCATCGACGAGTCCGACGACTCGCTCGACGCCTTCGTGCAGGCTCGCGCCGTCGGCTACCGCGGCGTCTCCTCGAAGACCTGCAAGGGCCTGTACAAGTCGATCCTGAACCGGGCCCGCTGCGCGAAATGGAACCGCGAGGCCGGGTACGACGACGCGGCCGACCTGCAGTTGGCGCCGTACTTCATGAGCGCCGAGGACCTGACGATCCAGGCCGGCCTGGCCCTGCAGCAGGACCTCGCCCTCGTCTCCCTGCTCGGCATCCGCCACGTCGAGCGCAACGGCCATCACTACGTCGACGGCATGGCGGCGCTGGCCCCGGCCGAGCAGCAGGCCTTCCTTGCCGCCCACCCCGACCTGTACGAGCACAGCCGCGGCGCGGTGCGCGTGCGCATCCGCGACGGCGGCCTGTCGATCGGCACGCTCGGCGGCGTCGGCTTCGCCAGCGGTGCCGGGCCCGACTGGGCCGCGATGCGGCCGATGGCCGCGGGCGGGGTCCGGACGTGAGCGACCCGGTGGCCGGCGCTGCGGCGTCGAGCGAGCCGGGCTTCGCCGGCCGGCTCGCGTCCGGCTTCGTGTACTACCTGCCGAGCCTGCTCGTCATCCTGGCCCTGCTCGTCCTCTGGCAGCTCGGCGTGATGCTGCTCGGCGTGAAGGAGTACATCCTGCCGACGCCGATCGCGGCGCTGCGCACGCTCGCCGACCCCAACTACCGCTGGACGGCGAATTTCCTGGCCACGCTCTACGCCGTGCTCGGCGCCTTCGCCCTCTCGGCCGTGCTCGGCGTGCTGCTGGCGATCGTCATCGTCTGGAACGACATGCTGCTGCGCACGGTGATGCCGGTGCTCATCCTCTTCAACACGCTGCCGAAGATCGCCCTGGCGCCGCTCTTCATCGTCTGGCTCGGCTACGGCATCTGGCCCAACATCGTCATCGGCACGACGATCGCCTTCTTCCCGATGGTCGTTAACACCGCGGTCGGCCTGGCCAGTGCCGAGCCGGAGATCCTGGACCTGGTGCGGACGCTGCGGGCCAGCCGCTGGCAGGTGCTGGCGAAGATCCGCTTCCCGAACGCCGTGCCGTACATCTTCGTCGGCCTCAAGCTGGCGGCGACGATGAGCGTGATCGGCGCGCTGGTCGGCGAGTTCGTCGCTTCCGAGAAGGGGCTCGGCTCGCTCATCATCAGCGCCGGCGTGACGATGCAGACCGGCTCGATCTTCGCTTCGCTGGTCCTGATCTCGGCGATGGGGCTGGTGCTGTACGGTCTGGTGGTGGCGGTCGAGCGGATCGTCGCGCCCTGGGCGCACCGGGAATGAGTCTGACGACACGACGCACACAAGGAGACATTTCATGACGCACACGACGAACGACACCCGCCGCCCCTCCGCCTGGTCGCGACGCGCCTGGCTCGGCGTCCTGGCCGGCGGCATCGCAGCCGCCACGGCCCTGCCGACGGCCGCGCAGGAGAAGGTGCAGCTGCAGCTGAACTGGTTCCAGCTCGCCGACCACTCGCCGATCTACCTGGCGCTGAAGAAGGGCTACTACAAGGAAGAGGGGCTCGACCTGACCGTGCTGCGCGGCAGCGGTTCCGCCGACAGCGCCAAGAAGGTCGACCTCGGCCAGTCCGACATCGGCATCTCCGACGCGCCGACGGTGCTGACGGCGATCAGCAAGGGTGCCAACCTGAAGATGGTGGCGGTCGTCTACGACAAGGCCGGCAACAACGTCTTCTTCCGGAAGAGCGCCAACATCAAGTCGCCGAAGGACCTGGTCGGCAAGAAGATCGCCGTGCCGCCGGCGGATTCGCACCGCGTCCTGTGGCCGGCCTTCGCGGCCCTGCACGGCATCAGGGACGACGCCGTCACGCTGGTCAACGTCAAGCCCGAAGGCACGCAGGCGATCGTCGCAGCCAACGAGGTCGACGGCTCGTTCGACCTCTACACCAGCTACGCGATCTGGGAGAAGGTGCTCGGCAAAGGCGAGGTCGGCCACCTGCTGTGGGCCGACTTCGGGCTGCCGATCTACGGCCACACCTACTTCGTCAACAACGACACCATCAAGAAGAACCCCAAGCTGATCGAGAAGTTCCTGCGCGCGACGCACAAGGGGTGGCGCGACGCGAAGGCCAACCCGGCGGCGTCGATCGACGCGATGGTCGAGCAGGTGGCCGGGCTCGATCGCAACACCCTGCTCGCGACGATGCCGCAGATCCTCGACCTGACCGTGACGGAGCGCTCGGCCAAGCACGGCCTCGGCTGGATCGAGCCAGAGCTGATGCAGAAGACGATGGACATCACCTTCGCCACCAACAAGCCCGAGAAGCCGCTGGTGCTGAACGACACCTTCACCAACCAGTTCAGCAGCAAGATCAAGCCGTAGGCGAGACGAGGCGCCCGCGGCGCCTCAGTCCGGGTCGCGGGACCCGAAGCCACCCACGAGCTGTTGCTGCGTACCCGGCGGCACCGGCTCGTAGCGGGCGAACTCGACGACGTAGCGGCCCTGGCCGCTGGTCAGGGCGTTGAGTCGGTTCTGATAGCCGAGCAGTTCCGACAAGGGCGCCTGGCCGCGGACCACGACCGCACCGGCCGTGCCGCGGTCGGTGCCGGTGACCATGCCGCGCCGCGACGCCAGGTCTCCGGTGATGTCGCCGAGCGTGACCTCGGGCGCGGTGATCTCGATGTCGACGATCGGCTCGAGGACGATCGGGCGGGCCTTGCACACCGCGGCTAGGAAGGCCTTGCGCCCGGCCGTGACGAAGGCGACCTCCTTGCTGTCGACGCTGTGGTGCTTGCCGTCGTAGACGACGACGCGCACGTCGACCACCGGGTAGCCGGCGATCGCCCCGCTGGCGAGCACCTCGCGCACCCCTTTCGCCACGGCCGGGATGAACTGGC
>NZ_JANODC010000536.1:0-5583 GCF_031412495.1 Rhizobacter sp.
GCGGGCCCGGTGCACGGGGCCGAGATGCACCAGCGGCGGCCGGGTCTGCCGGCACGCGTCGATCGCAAGCGGGCAGCGCTCGGCGAAGGCGCAACCCGGCGGCAGGGCCGAGAGGTCGGGTGGCGCGCCGCCGATCGTCTCAAGCCGGTGCCCCTGTGCCAGTGCACCGTGCGCGCGGCTCTTCAGCAGCGCGATCGTGTAGGGATGGCGCGGCGCGCGGATCAGCGTGCGCGCCGTGCCTTCCTCGACGATGCGGCCGGCGTACATCACGGCGATGCGGTCGGCGACCTCGAGCGCGGCGCCGATGTCGTGCGTCACGAACAGCACCGAGAGGCCGAGGTCGCGCTGCAGCTCGCGCAGCAGGAGCAGGATCTGGATCTGCACCGTGGCATCGAGGGCGGTCGTCGGCTCGTCGGCGAGCAGCAGCTGCGGTCGGCAGGCGAGGGCGAGCGCGATCATCGCGCGCTGGCGCATGCCGCCGCTCATCTCGTGCGGGTAGGCGTCGAGGCGGCGCTCCGGGCTCGGGATGCGGACGCGCTCGAACAGAGCCAGGGCGCGCGCCCGCGCCTCGGCGTGGCCGATCGGCTCGTGGCGGCGGATGGCCTCGACGATCTGCGCGCCCAGCGTGTACACCGGGTCGAGCGCGAGCAGCGGCTCCTGGAAGATCATCGACGCGACCCGGCCGCGGAAGTCGGCCAGGGCGCGCGCGGACAGCGCCAGCACGTCGTGATCGCCGACGCGCACCTGGCCGCCGATCGTGGTGCGCCGCGCCGCGTGCAGGCGCAGCAGCGAACGCAGGGTCACGCTCTTGCCCGATCCCGACTCGCCGATCAGCGCCACCACTTCGCCGCGCCCGACCTGCAGGTCGACGCCGTCGACCGCGTGCACCGGTCGGCGGCCTCCGGTGAAGGTGACGGTGAGGCCGCGGATGTCGACGAAGGGGCGGTCGCCGCCAGCGACGCCGGTGCTCGCGCCGAAAGGATGGCCGGTCTCGCCGTTGTCGTTCAAGCGGCGGCCTCCTGCAGCGAGCGCGGCGCCGCGCTGTGGCCGCTGCCCGCCTCGTGCATGAGGCAGGCCACCGGGTGGCCGTGGGCGCCGCCGACGAGCGCCGGCACGCGCTGCGCGCACACCGGCTCGGCGTGCGGACAGCGCGTGTGGAAGCGGCAGCCCGGCGGCGGATCGATGGGATTCGGCGGATCGCCGGCCAAGGGCGCCTGCTCGGCGCGGCGATCCGGGTCCATCGACGGGATCGACGACAGGAGGGCGCGCGTGTAGGGATGCAGCGGCCGCTCGAACAGCGCCTCGCTGGCGCCGATCTCGACCACCTGGCCGAGGTACATGACCATCACGCGGTCGGAGATGCAGCGCACGACGTTGAGGTCGTGGCTGATGAAGAGGTAGGTGAGGCCGTACTCGTCCTTCAGGTCGAGCAGCAGGTTCAGCACCTGGGCCTCGACCGACTTGTCGAGCGCCGACACCGCCTCGTCGAGCAGGATCAGGCGAGGCTGCAGGGCCAGGGCGCGGGCGATGTTGACGCGCTGGCGCTGGCCGCCCGAGAGCTCGTGCGGGTAGCGCTCGGCATAGCGCCGCGGTTCGAGGCCGACCCGCGCCAGCAGGTCGCGGGCGCGCGCCACCGCCGCGGCCCGGCCGACGCCGTGCACCTGCGGCGCGAAGGCGATGCCGTCCTCGATGGTCAGGCGCGGGTTGAGCGAGGCGTAGCTGTCCTGGAAGACCATCTGGGTCTGCCGCCTGAACTCCTTCAGCGGCAGGTCGCGGGAGCCGACGGTGCGCGCGTCGAAGACGATCTCGCCGCGGTCGCGGTCGATGAGGTGCATCAGCAGCCGCGCGGTGGTGCTCTTGCCGCAGCCCGACTCGCCGACGACGCCCAGGGTTTCGCCCTTCATCACGTCGAAGCCGACGCCGTCGACCGCGCGCACCACGCCGCCGCCGCCGCCAAAGACGTCCTTCTTCAGCGGGAAGTGCTTGACCAGGCCGCGCACGCCGAGCAGCGGCGAGGCCGCGCCGCCGACATCGTCGGCCGCCGCGGCGCTCACGCCTTGATCTCCATCGCCGAGCGCAGCCCGTCGGAGAGCAGGTTGAAGGTGATCGAGGTGAAGAAGATCATCGCCCCGGGCAGCGCCGCCACCCAGGGCTGGACATAGATCGCCGTGCGCAGCGTGTTCAGCATCAGGCCCCACTCGGGCTCGGGCGGCTTGACGCCGAGGCCGAGGAAGCTGAGGCCCGAGGCCAGGATCATCGAAACGGCGATCAGGCTGGTGGCGTAGACGAAGATCGGGCCGAGCACGTTGCCGAGCACGTGCACGCGCACGATCGTGAAGGCGTTGGCGCCGGAGGCGCGCGCCGCCTCGACGAAGTCGCGGCTGCGGATCTGCGTCGTCACGCTCTCTGCGACCCGCGCGATGGGCGGGATGAACACCACCGTCAGGGAGATGAGCGAGTTGGTGATGCCGGCGCCGAGCGCGCCCGACAGGGCGATCGCCAGCAGCACCGAGGGGAAGGCGTAGAACACGTCGACCGTACGCATCACCAGCGTGTTGACCAGCCCGCCGGCGTAGCCCGCGACGATGCCGATCGTGGCACCCAGCGCGAAGGCCAGCACCACCGGCGTGATGCCCATGAAGAGCGACAGGCGCGCGCCGACCATCAGCCGGGACAGCATGTCGCGGCCGAGCTCGTCGGTGCCGAGCGGGTGGCTCTCGAAGCCGATCGGCTTCAGGCGGTTGAGCATCGAGGCGGCGTACGGGTCGGCCGGTGCGAGCAGGGGGCCGAACGCGACGAGCAGCAGCAGCACGCCGATCATCGCCCCCGCGGCCAGGGCAGTCGGGTCGCGCAACAGGCGCCGGCCGACGCTTTCCCAGTAGCCGGGCGAGCGCTCGAAGGGGAGCGCCGTCACGCGGGGTGCATCGATTGCGAGGTCGGCCATCGTGAGGCTTCCGGGCGGTAGGAGGTCAGGCGCGCGCGATGCGCGGGTCGAGCAGGCTCTGCACCATGTCGACGACGAGGTTGAGGACGACGAAGAACATCGCCAGGACCAGGATCGTGCCCTGCAGCAGCGGCAGGTCGCGCTGAAAGATGGCCGAGTTCAGCAGGAAGCCCGCGCCGGGCCACGAGAACACGGTCTCGATCAGGATCGAGCCGCCGAGCAGGTAGCCGAGCTGAAGGCCCATCACGGCCAGCGCGGTGGGGGCGGCGTTCTTGACCACGTGCAGGAAGACGCCGACATCGGTGAGGCCGCGTGCGCGCAGGCCGACGACGAACTCCTGCGCCAGGATCTCGGCGACGAGGGCGCGCACCGTCCGGGCGATGATGCCCATCGGGATCACGCTCATCGTCAGGGCCGGCAGGATGAGGTGCTTCATGTGCTCCCAGTTCCAGAGCCAGTCGGCCGAGCCGCCGGGGCCGGCGCCGCCCGGCGGCAGCCACGGCAGCTGCACGGTGAAGACGATGACCAGCACCATGCCGAGCCAGTAGTGCGGCACGCTGACGCCCAGCACCGCCGTCAGCGACGCCGCCTTGTCGACCCACGAGTTCTGGAAGTAACCGGCGACGAAGCCGAACAGCGAGCCGAAGGCGAAGCCGACCAGCGTTGCGAACACCGCCAGGCGCAGCGTGTTGCCGACGGCCTTCAGCACCTCGTCGGCGACGGAACGGCCGCTGGCGATCGAGGTGCCGAGGTCGCCGTGCAGGGCGCGCCAGACCCAGGACGCGAACTGCTCCGGGTAGGAGCGGTCGAAGCCGTACAGCCGGCGCAGCTGCTCCTGCAGCTCGCCCGAGGCGTCCGGCGGCAGGATCGAGACCAGCGGGTCGCCCGGCGCGAGGTGGACGAGCGCGAAGCAGACCAGCGCCACCCCCAGCATGATCGGCAGGGTGTAGAGCAGGCGGCGCAGCAGGAAGGCGATCACGCGTTCACCCTCCGGCCGCCGACCCGGCTGCGGGGTGCAGCCCGGGCCGGGGTCATTCCATCGTCATCGTGGCGATGTCGATGAACCAGCTGCGCGGCTGGACCACGTTCTTCACCTTGGCCGAGAGGGCCCGCGGGCCGACGTCGTGGGCGATCCAGACGAAGGGCGCTTCCTCGACGATGCGCGCATGCAGCTTGGCCAGCGCCGCGTCGCGCGCCTTGTCGTCGAAGCTGGTGCGGGCGTCGGCGATCAGCTTGTCGAACTCGTCATTGCCGAAGTAGCCCCAGTTGTTGGAGACCGGCGGGAACGCCTTGGTGCTGGTGAAGCGGACCATGGCGAAGAACGGGTCCATCGCGGCGAAGCTGACGTTGATGGCGTTGGCGCCGTTGGCCGACGGATCCTTCGCGCCCTTGCGCCAGTTGGTGAACAGCGTGTTCCATTCGATGACGTCGAACTGCACGTCGAAATGGCAGGCCTTGAGCGACTGCTGCACGAACTCGTTCATCGGCAGCGGCTGCATCTGGCCCGAGCCCGAGGCGGAGATCTGGACCTTCACCTTCAGCGGCTTGGCCTGCGAGTGGCCGGCCTCGGCCATCAGCTTCCTCGCCGCGGCGACGTCGTGCTTGATCTCGAACTTCGGATTGCCCCACCACGGATGACCGGGCGGCACCGTTCCCTGCGGCACGCCCATCATGCCGCCCAGCAGCTTGAGCAGGCCGGTGCGGTCGACGCACAGGTTGGCGGCCTGGCGGACGCGCTTGTCGAGCCAGGGCGAGCCCTCGGCGAACGACAGCTGCCACGGCCAGACGTGCGGTTGCTGGTTGAAATAGATCTTGTGGCCGCGGCCCTGGATCGACGCCATCGCGTCGGGCGAGGGCGCCTCGATCCAGTCGACCTGGCCCGACAGCAGCGCCGCGGTGCGCGCGTTCGCCTCGGGCATCGGCAGCATCACGACGCGGTCGATCTTCGGCGTGCGCTTCGGGTCCCAGTAGGCCTTGTTGGCGACGAGTTCCAGGCTCTCGCGCGGCACGAAGCGCGCCATCTTGAACGGGCCGGTGCCCGACGAGTCGGCGGCGAAGGCCGCCCACGCGGTCTTGACGCGATCGGCCGCGGCCTGGCTGGCCGGCGTCGCGTCGTACTTCTTCTGCCAGTGCGACGGCGAGACCATGAACAGGTTGGTCAGGTTCAGCGGCAGGAAGGCGTCGGGCTCGCTCGTGGTGAGCTCGACCGTGGCGTCGTCGATCTTGCGCGCCGAGCGCAGCGTCGGCATGCGCGAGGCGGTGACGCCGACCTGGCTGGCGTCGAAATGCGGCGCGTCCTTGTCGAGGACCTTGCGCACGTTCCAGACCACGGCGTCGGCGTTGAAGGCCGAGCCGTCGTGGAACTTCACGCCGGGGCGCAGCTTGAAGACCCACTTGGTCTTGTCCTTCGCATCCACCGTCCACGACAACGCCAGTCCCGGAATCAGCACGCTCGGTGCATCGCTCTTGGACAGGTCCCAATGCGTCAGCGCGTCGTACATCGGGATGCCGGTGAAGCGGTTGCCCTCGAAGCCCTGGTCCGGCTGGCCGAGCGTACGCGGGATGTCGGCCGCCGTCATGGCGATGCGGAGGGTCTTCTCCTGTGCCAGCGCAGCGCCGGAGAAGAGCACTGCGGCCGC
>NZ_JANODC010000537.1:0-6879 GCF_031412495.1 Rhizobacter sp.
ATCGGGCACCAGCAGATAGGCATAGGCCTGGTGATGGCTGCGGCCGACCCGCCCGCGCAACTGGTGCAACTGCGCCAGGCCGAACTTGTCGGCGCGGCTCATGATGATGGTGTTGGCGCTCGGCACGTCGATGCCGGTCTCGATGATGGTGGAGCACAGCAGCACGTTGGAGCGCTGGTGGTAGAAGTCGCGCATCACGCCTTCCAGCTCGCGCTCGCGCATCTGGCCGTGGGCCACCGCGATGCGCGCCTCGGGCACGAGCGCCTGCAGCGTCTCGCGCCGATGCTCGATCGTCTGCACGTCGTTGTGCAGGAAGTAGACCTGGCCGCCGCGCTTCAACTCACGCAGCACCGCCTCACGAATGGTGCCGTTGCCCTCATTGCGCACGAAGGTCTTGATCGCCAGCCGGCGTTGCGGCGCGGTCGCGATCACCGACAGGTCGCGCAGGCCCTCGAGCGCCATCCCCAGGGTGCGCGGGATCGGCGTCGCCGTCAGCGTCAGCACGTCGACCTCGGCCCGCATGGCCTTGATCTGCTCCTTGTGCCGGACCCCGAAGCGGTGCTCCTCGTCGATGACGAGCAGGCCCAGGCGCTTGAGCTTCACGTCGGCGCTGAGCAGCTTGTGCGTGCCGACGACGATGTCGATGGTGCCGTCGGCGAGCCCCTCGAGCGCCGCCTTCACTTCCTTCGGCGAGCGGAAGCGCGACAGCTCGGCGACCTTGATCGGCCACTTGCCGAAACGGTCGGCGATGTTCTGGAAGTGCTGCTCGGCCAGCAGCGTCGTCGGCGCGAGGATGGCGACCTGCTTGCCGCCGGTCACCGCGACGAAGGCGGCCCGAAGGGCAACCTCGGTCTTGCCGAAGCCGACGTCGCCGCAGATCAGGCGGTCCATCGGCCGCGGCGAGACCATGTCCTGGATCACGGCGTGGATGGCGGCGTGCTGGTCGGGCGTCTCCTCGAAACCGAAGCTGGCCGCGAAGGCCTCGTAGTCGTGCGGCTGGAAGCGGAAGGCGAAGCCCTCGCGCGTGGCCCGGCGCGCATACAGGTTGAGCAGTTCGGCGGCGGTGTCGCGCACCTGCTCGGCGGCCTTGCGCCGGGCCTTGTCCCACTGGCCGGAGCCGAGCCGGTGCAGCGGCGCCTCCTCGGCGCTGACGCCCGTGTAGCGGGCGATCAGGTGCAGCTGCGCGACGGGGACGTAGAGCGTCGCCTTGTCCGCGTACTCGAGCTGCAGGAACTCGCTCGCTTCCTCGTCCGGACCGCCGAGCGAGATCGTGGTCAGGCCGAGGTAGCGACCGATGCCGTGATTGACATGGACGACCGGATCGCCCACCTTGAGCTCCGAGAGATCCTTGATGAGCGCGTTGACGTCGCTCGTCTGCTCCTGGCGGCGGCGCCGGCGTGCACCGGGCGCGACGGCGAACAGTTCGGTCTCGGTGACGAACTCGATGGTCCGTTCCGGCCCGGCATCGGCGTCTCGGGCGGCGAAGCCCTGGGCCAGCGGCGCGACGGCGATGGCGAAGCGCTCGGCGCCGGCCTCGAACTCGGCCAAGGTCGCGACGCTCGGCGGCTCGATGCGGCTGTCGCGCAGCAGCTCAAGCAGGCTCTCGCGGCGGCCCTCGCTCTCGGCGACGATGAGGACGCGGTGCGGCGTCGCCGCGATGTGGTCCTGCAGCCGCTTCAGCGGCTCCGGCGCGCCGCGGTCGACGCCGAGATCGGGCAGGGCGGTCGCCCACGTGGCGGCCCCGTCCTCGCTGCGGCCGCGCAGGCTCAGCTGCGCGTACCGCCCGCAGGCGGCGAAGAACTCCTCGGGGCGCAGGAAGAGCGACTCGGGCGGCAGGACCGGCCGCTCGCGGTCGTGCTGGAAGAAGCGGTAGCGCTCGCGCGTGTCGGTCCAGAAGCGCTGCAGCGCCTCGTCGGCCTCGCCGTGCAGCACCAGCGTCGCGGCGCTGCCGATGTAGTCGAAGATCGTCGCCGTCTCGTCGAAGAAGAGCGGCAGGTAGTACTCGATGCCGGCGGTCGCGATGCCGGCGCCGATGTCCTTGTAGAGGCGCACCTTGGTCGGGTCGCCTTCCATCTGCTCGCGCCAGCGCGAGCGGAACGCCGCCCGCGCCGCCTCGTCCATCGGGAACTCGCGCCCGGGCAGGAGGCGGACTTCCGGCACCGGGTAGAGGCTGCGCTGGGTGTCCGGATCGAAGGTCCGGATCGAGTCGATCTCGTCGCCGAACAGGTCGACGCGGTAGGGCACGGCCGAGCCCATCGGGAACAGGTCGATCAGGCCGCCGCGAACCGCGTACTCGCCGGGCGAGACGACCTGGCTCACGTGCGTGTAGCCGGCGAGCGTGAGCTGCCCCTTCAGCGCCGCCTCGTCGAGCTTCTGCCTCGTCTTGAAGTGGAAGGTGTAGCCGGCGATGAAGCCGGGTGGCGCAAGCCGGACGAGCGCCGTCGTTGCCGGCATGAGCAGCAGGTCGACGTCGCCGCCACGGATGCGCCAGAGCGTGGCCAGCCGTTCCGAGATCAGGTCCTCGTGCGGCGAGAAGCTGTCGTAGGGCAGCGTCTCCCAGTCGGGGAAGACGGCCACGCGCAGCGTCGGTGCGAAGAAGCCCAGTTCGTCGGCGAGCCGCTGCGCGTCGGCGGGCTCGGCGGTGAAGACGGCCAGCGCGGCGCCCTTGGCGCGCTCCTTCGCGGCGAAGCGGGCGAGCAGCAGAGCATCGGCCGAACCGGCGGGGCGCGGCAGCGCGAAGCGCTTGCCGGGGGAAATGTCGGGAAGGAGCATGGAGGCGGCAGGGCTGCCGTGCCGCACGGTGAAAACAGGCGATTTTAGGTGCCGCCTCCGGGTCGCGTCGGGCCTGCGCTTATGCTTGCCGCCCGCCCTCGCAGCCACCTCGATGCCGACGATTCCGCCGGACCTGCCCGCTCCGCCTCGCTTGCACGCGCTCGTGCCTTGTGCCGGCACCGGCTCGCGTGCCGGCGGCGACGTGGCGAAGCAGTACGTCGAGGTCGCGGGCCGGCCCCTGGTCGCCCACACGCTGGCGGCGCTGGCCCAGGTGCGGCGCCTGTCGGGCATCCTGGTGGTGCTCGCGCCCGATGACGACGCCTTCTTGGTCCGCATCCGCACTGCCCTAGATCCGCGGGTCGAGGTCGCCCGCTGCGGCGGCGCGACCCGGGCCGCGACCGTCCGCGCCGGCGTGGCCGAGCTGGCACGCCGCGGCGCGGCGCCGGTCGACTGGGTCCTCGTCCACGACGCTGCGCGCTGCCTCGTCCGGCCGGCCTGGATCGACTCGCTCATCGACGCCTGCGTGGACGACCCGATCGGCGGCCTGCTCGCCTTGCCCGTCGCCGACACGTTGAAGCGCGAGGAGGCCGGTCGCGTCGCGACGACGCTCTCCCGCGAGCGCGTCTGGCAGGCGCAGACGCCGCAGATGTTCCGCCTCGGCGCGCTCCTCGAAGCACTCGATCGGGCCGGCCCCGACGTCACCGACGAGGCCGGCGCCATCGAAGCCATGGGCGGCGCGCCGCTTCTCGTGCCCGGCTCGCCCGAGAACCTCAAGGTGACGCTCCCGGCCGATTTCGCCCTCGCCGCCGCCCTGCTCGAGGCGCGTTGCGCATGAAGCCGCGCGGGCCGCTCTGGCGCGTCGGCGAAGGCTGGGACACGCACGCGCTGGTGGAGGGCCGCAAGCTGGTGCTGGGCGGCGTAGAGATCGCGCACACGCACGGCCTCGCCGGCCATTCCGATGCCGACGCACTGTGCCACGCGATCACCGACGCGCTGTTCGGCGCCGCGGCGCTGGGCGATATCGGCCGTCACTTCCCCAACACCGACATGCAGTACCGCGGCGCCGATTCGCTGGCCCTGCTATCGGAGGCGGCGCGGCGCGTGGCCGCGGCAGGGTGGCAGATCGGCAACGTCGATTCGACGGTCATCGCCGAAGCACCGAAGCTGGCGCCGCACGTCCCCGCCATGCGCCAGCGCCTGGCCGGCGCGCTGGGCCTCGAGATCGACCAGGTCAGCGTCAAGGCCAAGACCGCCGAGAAGATGGGCCCGGTCGGCCGCGGCGAATCGATGGAGGCGAGGGCGGTCTGCATGCTCTGGCGTACGATGTGACGAAGCTCAGAGCCTGTCATTCGCCGATGGATTCGCGGCGTCGTCGTGCCCTCGTTTCCGGCGGCAGCCGCCTCGCCGCGCTGATCGCTGCCGCCCTGGCGCTCCCGCGGCTCGCGCAGGCCCAAGCGCAGTCGCCGTCACCCTATCCGAAGGCGTCGTTCGACGCCGCCACGATCGCCGAGCTGGCCCGCGTCATCGGCAGCGGCGCGCCGGTGGAGAGCAAGGAAGTCGTGCTCACGGCGCCCGACATCGCCGAGGACGGGGCGAACGTCGCGGTCGGCGTGGCCAGTGCCTTGCCCGGCGTGCGCCGCCTGCTCCTGCTGGTCGAGAAGAACCCGAATCTGCTATCGGCAGCCGTCGAGCTCGGCGAGTCGGTCGACGCCGCCGTCTCCACGCGGATCAAGATGGCGCAGACCTCGAACGTCTACGGCGTGGCCGTGCTGGCCGACGGGCGCATGCTGTTCGCACGCAAGGAAGTGCGCGTCACGCTCGGGGGCTGCGGTGTCTGAGCCGACCCGCATCCGCGCCACGCTCGCCGGCGACAAGGCCACGGTCCGCATGCTGCTCGGCCACGAGATGGAGTCCGGACAGCGCAAGGATGCGGCGGGCAAGCCGGTGCCGGCGTGGCACATTCAGACCATCAGCGTGCTGCACAACGGGCGCTCTGCGCTCACGGTGCACTGCGGGCCGGCGGTTTCGAAGAACCCGTTCTTCCAGTTCGGCCTGCGCGGCGCCAAGGCCGGCGACCGAGTCGCCGTGCAGTGGCTCGACAGCCGCGGCGCGCGCCGCAGCGACGAGGCGACCATCGCCTGAGACCGGCGCCCTTCGCGCGCGGCCCGCGCCGCCACCGTCGCTCGCTACAACAGCGTGTCGGCCCAGATGTTCCTGGCCCAGGCCATCGCGTAGCGCGCCTCGAGCTCCGAACGTGCCGCCGACACGCCGCCCGAGCCGGCGACCGTCTTGAACGTCTTCTCGGCGGCGACGTACTCGTGCACGCTGGCGACGTGGATCACTTCCTCGGCGCTGACGAAGCTGTAGCAGGTGTTGGTGAGCATCGGCTGCTGGATCGGGGCAAAGCCGCTGAATTCGGCGACGATCGCCGCCGCCGCGACCTTGGCGTGGCTGTTCGCCATGTGCGCCGACTTCGGCATCAGCGGCGCGATCTGGATCGCGTCGCCGACGATGTGGATGCCCTTCGCGGCGGTCGACTCGAAGCTCAGGTAGTCGACCTGGCACCAGCGTCCGTTGGCGTTGGCCAGGTTCGCCTGCACCGCCACCTGACCGGCGCGCATCGGCGGCAGCACGTTGAGCACGTCGGCACGGACATCGTCGTGGACCTCGAACTTGGCCGTCATCCGGGCAGCGTCGACGGCGACGGCCCGGTGCTGCGGCCGGTACTCGATCATGCCGGGGTAGAGCTCGGCCCAGGCCTTCTTGAAGAGCGCCCCCTTCGACGTGACGTCCGCGTTCGCGTCGAGGACGAGCACCTTGGCGCGCGGCTTGTTTTTCTTGAGGTACGCGGCGACCATGCTCGCGCGCTCGTAGGGGCCGGGCGGGCAGCGATAGGGCGCCTCGGGAACAGTGATCGCGAAGACGCCGCCGTCGGGCATTGCTGCCACCTGGCGGAACAGCGCCGCCGTCTCGGGCCCGGCCTTCCAGGCCTGCAGGATGCGGCCGTCGGCGTTCGCCTGACGGAGCCCCGACACGCTGTCGAACATGAGATCGATGCCGGGGGCGAGGACGAGCTTGTCGTAGCGAATGGTGGCGCCGCCGGCCAGCCGCACCGTCCGCGCCACTGCGTCGATCGCGACAACGCTGTCCCGCACGACGCGCACGCCGTGCCGCGCCTGCAGGGCGTCGTACGGCGTGGTGATGTCGGCGAGCTGGCGGACGCCGCCGACGACCAGGTTCGAGATCGGGCACGAGACGAAGGAGGCGTTCGGCTCGACCAGGACGACGTCGATCGCGTTCGCCGAGAGCAGACGGACGTACTTGGCGGCTGTCGCGCCGCCGTAGCCGCCGCCGACGACGACGACGCGGGCACTGGCGGGAACGGAGCCCCGCGAAGCGCACCCGACCGTCGCCGCGAGCGCACCGCCCGCCAGCGCGCCCTGCAGGAGCTGGCGACGCTTCATGGCTGCCTCCGTGCGGCGAAGAAGGTCGCGATCTGCTCGATCTGCGCATCGCTGTAGCCCTTGGCCAGCTGGTGCATCACCGTCGCCTGCCGCTTGCCGTCGCGGAAGGCCTGCATCTGCGCGACCAGGTAGTCCTTCGGCAGGCCGGCCAGCGGCGTCATCGGCTCGCCCGCGACGGCGCGGCCGTCGGTGCCATGACAATTGGCGCAGGTCGCGGCGAGCGCGCGCAGCTGCAGGTCGGCGGCGCCCTGGGCCGCGGCACCGGTCGCCATGGCGGCGGCGGCGGCGAACAGGAAGCCGGCGCGGGCCTGTCGCCGTGCGGATCCGTGCATCGTCTCGTGCATTGTTTTCTCCCCTGTGTGGCGTGCAAAGCCTAGCCGATCCCATCGCGGGGCGACAGATCGGATTCCCGTTTGCTTATTCTTCGGGCTTCGCCAGCCGCCGCCCTCATGACCGACGCCGACCTCCAGCGCACGACGACGCTCGTCCTCGCCTCCGCCTTCCTCGTCGCCGTGGCCTTCGGCGCGATCGCCCAGCGCGTCCGCTTCTGCACCATGGGTGCGGTGGCCGACATCGCGATCATGGGCGACTGGTCGCGCATGCGCCTCTGGGCGATGGCGATGGGCACCGCCGTGCTCGGCTT
>NZ_JANODC010000538.1:0-10185 GCF_031412495.1 Rhizobacter sp.
TGACCGTGAAGCGGCAGAAGCGCTTGCGACGGAACAGCAGCGACTGGGTGTTGCGCTTGGGCTTGCGGTCCTTGGAGAACCGACCTTTACCGCGGGGCGGGGGCATGTGATGACCTCTCTATTTCACTTCGATGGACTGGATGTGGAAGACGATTCCGCGACCGTTGCGCTGCGATCCGAGGAAGCCCTGGAAGACGTGCTCAACGCCGAGCTCCGCCTGGCCCAGCATCTCCGTGACGGCTCCGACGGCCCGACCGCGAATCTCGAAAGCGAGCTTGCGGACGCTGTCGGGCTGGCTGATCGAGGATTCGTGCCTGAGGCTCACGTCGAGTGCCGGAAGGCCGGCCGGCGTGAACCGCAATGCACCGCGCTCGACGATCCGCGCCGTCATCGCGACGCTGTTCGTCAGCTCGCCGCCTCCTGGGGCGCGCGGCGCGACTCCTGGCGCGATTCCTCGCGGTCGACCGCCTTCATCATCACCGACGGCGTCGTCTCCGCGCGGTCCTTCAGGACCGTCAGGTGGCGCAGCACGGCGTCGTTGAAGCGGAAGCCCGTCTCGAGCTCGTCCAGCACCTTGCTGTCGCACTCGATGTTGATGCACAGGTAGTGCGCCTTGGCGAGCTTCTGGATCATGTAGGCCATCTGGCGCCGACCCCAGTCCTCGACCCGGTGCACCTTGCCGCCGCCGGCGGTGATGCTGCTCTTGTAGCGCTCCAGCATGGCCGGAACCTGCTCGCTCTGATCCGGGTGGATCAAGAGCACGATCTCGTAGTGACGCATCGAATCTCCTTGTGGATTCCCGCTCGGGGAAGCCGCTCGCTCCGCCTCCCGGAATGAGAGGGTCGGGCGCCGAGTCCCGTCATGACTCGAGGCGGCAAGGGAAAATCCCGCGAGTATACCTCGGCGGCCCCGGGCGGCGGCACGTCACCCCCAGGCGCTCGCACGAGGCGCCCGGCGGTACTTTGTCCCGTATCGGACGGCGTGCGGGCAGGCCCCTGGCCTCACCCGGAGGATTACACTGCGACCGTTCATCGACCGGGGTTCCCCCGGCAGCGAATTCGCCGCGCGAATTTCGTTTGCCTGAGCCTGAGACGGAAACGAGACGGATGGGCGATTCGAGCAGCGGCGGCAAGTTCACCTCGGGCACCCCGAGCGGTGCCGCCGCCGGTGCGGGGCCGGAGGAATGGCCGGCCACCCGAGCTGAAATCGCCCGCCCGGAGGAGCTTGACGCCTGGCAAGCCACCCGCGTGCTCGACGACCGCGCGGGCGCTGTAGCGAGGTCGCCCGAACGGCCGCAGAGCAACGGCGTCCGCCCGGTGCGCCAGGAGCCGGCGGGCCCGCGCGGCCCCCGCGATTCACCCGATGCCTGGGCCGCGACGCGTGCCCACACCGCCCTGGCAACGCAGATCCAGAGCGACGAGAACGACTACCTGGCAGGCACGAAGGACGAGATCGGCCGGCAGATCGGCGGCAACGAGCGCGAGCTGTTCGTCTCGTGCGCTCCTGCCGAGGCATTGCAGCAGCAGTTCGAGCATCTGCAGCCGGAGTTCATCGCCGTGCACGACGTCGCCACGGCCTCGTCGCGAAAGCTGCTCGCCGGCATCGCCGCAGCGAGCGGCCGCAGCGTGCAGAAGCTGGTGATCCGTCGCCAGGGTTACGGGACGGCGCTGGCTACGCTCGAGTTCGTCGATCTGCCCACCACCGACAACCGCGGGCTGCGCCTGTACACGACCGAGTCGGATGCCGACACGGCAGCGCGTCACGCGATCGCGAAGACGCTGCTCGCCTACAGCCGGCTCGGCGTGGTGATGGTCGGGGAGCTGCCCGGCCACGCCATCGCCGCGGCCCTCAAGCCTCTGCACGAGGATATCCTCGCCGGCCCCTGGCCCAACCGCAACCTGCTCCTGCTTCCGCTCGCTTCGGCGAGCACGCTGGTCACGCACGGCCTCGACCTCGGCCGGGGAACCGGCGTGGCGGTCCGCACCACGCCGCAGGTCGCCCGCCCGGCCGACGCGTGGGCCTTCATCACCGGAACCTGGGGCCGGCTGCGCGAGCAGGCACCTGCCGACGGCCGCTCCGTGCCGGAGCTGGGCAGCTTCAAGCAGGCGCCCTACCAGCCGAAGCGTCCGCCGATCTCGACCGGCATGCCCTCGGGGGACACGATGCCGATGGACGACGCCGTCGTGCCGATGACCCTCTCGATGCGGCCCATGCCGCAGATCGCGAGCCCTCGCTACGCCCAGCCGCCCTCGACGCTCATCGAGCGTTACGTCAAGCAGCTGAGCGAGCTGAACGGCGTGATCAGCTGCTGCGTGTTCGAGGTGCCCAGCGGCGAGGCGGTCGCCCACGCGGGCGCGAACCCGGGTTCGGCCGAGCTGGCCACGCACGGCAGCGCACTGGTCAACGCCATGGCCTCCGCCAGCCGCGGCCTCGGCTTCGGGATGGCCTTCCCCGAGGCGGCGATCACGCTCGGTGCCCACCACCTGCTGCTGCGGGCCGTGCCGCGCAACCCGGGCCTGGCCATGCACGCCGTGCTCGACAAGACGAGCGCCAACCTGACGCTCGCCCGCCTGCAGATCCTGCGCATGGACTCGATGTTCGACGAGCCGACCTAGCGGCTCAGTGCACGACGCGCTCGAAGACGAACTGGCCGTCTTCGACGTCCACCGGGATCACGTCCTTGGGCCCGAACCGGCCCTCCAGGATCAGCTTCGAGACCGGGTTCTCGATCTGCCGCTGGATCGCCCGCTTCAGCGGCCGCGCGCCGAACACCGGATCGAACCCGGCCTTCGCCAGCTCGGTCAGGGCCGCCGGCGAGACCTCGAGCTTCATGTCCATCTTCTCGAGACGCTTCTCGAGCACGCCCAGCTGGATCCTCGCGATCGCCTGGATGTTCTTCAGGTCGAGCGCGTGGAACACGACGGTCTCGTCGATGCGGTTCAGGAACTCGGGGCGGAAGTGCTGCTTGACCTCGGCGAAGACCGCCTCCTGGATCGCCTCGTAGCTCTGCCCCGCCATCTGCATGATCTGCTGCGAGCCGAGGTTCGAGGTCATGACGATGACGGTGTTCTTGAAGTCGACCGTGCGCCCCTGGCCGTCGGTGAGGCGGCCGTCGTCGAGCACCTGCAGGAGGACGTTGAAGACGTCCGGATGCGCCTTCTCGACCTCGTCGAGCAGGAGCACGCTGTAGGGCTTGCGCCGCACCGCCTCGGTCAGGTAGCCGCCCTCGTCGTAGCCGACGTAGCCCGGCGGCGCGCCGATCATGCGCGCGACCGAGTGCTTCTCCATGAACTCGCTCATGTCGAGGCGGATGAGGTGGTCCTCGCTGTCGAAGAGAAAGCCCGCCAGCGCCTTGCAGAGCTCGGTCTTGCCGACGCCCGTGGGGCCGAGGAAGAGGAACGAGCCGGTCGGCCGGTTCGGGTCCGACAGGCCAGAGCGGGAACGCCGGATCGCGTCGGCGACGGCGCCGATCGCCTCGTCCTGGCCCACGACACGCTCGTGCAGCTTCGCTTCCATCTGCAGCAGCTTGTCGCGCTCGCCCTGCATCAGCTTGGAGACAGGGATGCCGGTGGCGCGCGCGACGACCTCGGCGATCTCCTCGGCGCCGACCATCGTGCGCAGCAGCTGCGGCCGCCCGCCTTCGCTGCTCTTCTTCTGCTCGCGCGCCTGCGCCTCCTTCAGCTGGCGCTCGAGCTCGGGTAGCTTGCCGTACTGCAGCTCGGCGACCTTGTTGAAGTCGCCCTTGCGCTTCCACTCCTCGATCTGGAAGCGCGTGCGGTCGATGTCCTCGAGCATCGTCTTCGAGCCTTGCGCGGCCGCCTTCTCGGCCTTCCAGATCTCCTCCAGGTCGGCCACCTCCCGCTGCAGGCGAGCGATCTCCTCCTCG
This sequence comes from Rhizobacter sp., assembly GCF_031412495.1. GTDB lineage: Bacteria > Pseudomonadota > Gammaproteobacteria > Burkholderiales > Burkholderiaceae_C > Schlegelella_A. The sequence goes on from NZ_JANODC010000538.1 coordinate 3,887, forward strand.
ATCAGGTCGCGACGCCGCTTGCTCGCCTCGTCCTTTTCCTTGAGGACCGCCGCACGCTCGATCTGCAGCTGGATCATGCGGCGGTCGAGCTTGTCGAGCGCTTCCGGCTTCGAGTCGATCTCGATCTTCACCTTCGAGGCGGCTTCGTCGATGAGGTCGATCGCCTTGTCGGGCAGGAAGCGGTCGGTGATGTAGCGGTGGCTGAGCTCGGCCGCGGCGACGATGGCCGGGTCGGTGATCTCGACGCCGTGGTGGACCTCGTACTTCTCCTGCAGGCCACGCAGGATGGCGATCGTCGCCTCGACCGTCGGCTCGCCGACGAGGATGCGCTGGAACCGCCGCTCCAGCGCCGCGTCCTTCTCGATGTACTTGCGGTACTCGTCGAGCGTGGTCGCGCCGATGCAGTGCAGCTCGCCGCGGGCCAGCGCGGGCTTGAGCATGTTGCCGGCGTCGATCGCGCCCTCGGCCTTGCCGGCCCCGACCATGGTGTGGATCTCGTCGATGAAGACGATCGTCCGGCCCTCGTCCTCGGCCACTTCCTTGAGCACGCCCTTCAGGCGCTCCTCGAACTCGCCGCGGTACTTGGCGCCGGCCAGCAGCAGGGCCATGTCGAGCACGAGCACGCGCTTCTCCTTGAGCGTGTCCGGGACCTCGCCGGCGACGATCCGCTGCGCCAGGCCCTCGACGATCGCCGTCTTGCCGACGCCCGGCTCGCCGATCAGCACCGGGTTGTTCTTGGTCCGCCGCTGCAGCACCTGGATGGCCCGGCGGATCTCGTCGTCGCGGCCGATCACCGGGTCGAGCTTGCCGGCGCGGGCGCGCTCGGTGAGGTCGATGGTGTACTTCTTCAGCGCCTCGCGCTGGCCCTCGGCCTCGGCGCTGTCGACCTTGCGGCCGCCCCGCACCGCTTCGATGGCGGCCTCGAGCGCCTTGCGGGTGAGCCCGTGCTCCTTGACCAGCGGACCGATCGCGGTCCTCGCGTCGGCCGCGGCAAGCAGGAACATCTCGCTGGCGATGAACTGGTCGCCGCGCTTGGTCGCTTCCTTCTCGGCCGCCTGGAGCAGCGTGCCCAGGTCCCGGCCGGGCTGGACCTGCTCGCCGCCCTGCACCTGCGGCAGGCGGGCGATCGCCGTCTCGACGCTGCCCTGCAGGCCGGGCACATCGACGCCGGCGCGCTGCAGGAGGGCCTTCGGACCGTCGGCCTGGTTCAGCATCGCGGCCAGGACGTGGACGGGTTCGATGTACGGGTTGTCCTTGGCAACGGCCCGGCTCTGGGCATCGGACAGGGCTTCCTGAAACGTCGTGGTCAGCTTGTCGAGTCGCATGATTCGTGCCTCCGCTATCCCCGCGAAGTGAGGCACAAAGCTGCGCTTTCAAGGCGCGGCCCAGGCTCTTAGCAAAGCAGCAGGCCCTGGGCGGCGGTTCCCCGCGTTGCAGCAGCAGCGACTCGGCCGAGAAGGCCGAGAAGGTGGTGAAGCCGCCGAGGAAGCCGGTGACGACGAGCAGGCGCAGCATCTCGTCGGGCGAGCGCTCGAACCAGGCTAGCGCCAGGCCGGCGAGCAGGCCACCGAGGCAGTTGACAAGCAGCCATCGCGCATCCATCGCCGCTCCGAACGGCCCGATGAACCACCCTTCGCCGTAACGGAACTCGAAGTCTGTGACGCCGAGCTTGAAACCGGCGCAATGGCGCGGCCGGCGCCAACAGCGCTGTCACGCCCTGCCGTGACACGACCCGACCGTCCGGACCCTCGCCTTCGGCCAGCAGCATGGCCAGGTAGCGAGACATGTCGTCTGCACTCGAACGAGGCTTCCGGCGGGTGCCAAGCCCGGCGGAAGCCGAACCTGGTACGGAACAGGCCGGCCAAACCACATCCGGTGCACGGCAGTCATCCCCCCTTGCCGGCCCGCGTCGTGGTCTACGTAGGTGTGCTTCATCTGGAGGGGCTGGAACACCTGGTGCTGCACCTGCGCCGGCCACGAGCGGCGCGTCACGGCTTCCAGCACGGCGCCGAGCAGCATGGAGTTGAGATTGCTGTACTCGAAGCGCTCGCCTACCGGCCTGTTGAGCGACACCGTGGCCAGCCCGCGCGCCAACTCCTCGACACTGGCGTTGCCTTGCCGGACCAGCGGGGCGACGCTATCGGAATGGGAAAAGCCGCTGGCCTGGTTGAGCAGATGGCGCGGGGGTGATGCGCGCTGACGCCTCGACATCCGCCACGCGGAACCACGGCAGGTACCGCTGGACCGGCGCATCGGCGTCGAGCTGCACCCTGCGGCGCGTCCTGCTCGACATCCGCCTTGTGCGCATGGGCTGCGGGCCCGTACCACGCGACCGGCGAACCCACGAGCCGTTCGCTCGTCAAGCGAAGTTCGTGCTGCGCGGCGCTGGCTGCCCTGTCAGGACGAGGTCCAGGTGGTGCAGCGCCAGCTCGCCGAGGAGCTGCTCGAACTCGCCTTCGTGCATACGAGCCGCAACTCATCCGGAATCAGCTGGCCCGGTTGAAGATCTCCTCAGCCCGGGCGAGCGCGGCCTGGCCCGCCTTGTCATCGCGAGACACAATCGGAAAACAGAAGGGGTCCGCGCGCGCGAGACGGCCCGGGCGACGACCCTTCGCCGCCAGTGCAGATCCATGAAAAACGCCCCTTTCGGGGCGTTGTCCAGAGGCTAGCTTGGCGGAGCCGGAGGGATTCGAACCCTCGATGCAGGTTTTGCCCACATACTCCCTTAGCAGGGGAGCACCTTCGGCCACTCGGTCACAGCTCCGTGGGCCAATTCTAACGGCTGCCCTCCCCTTGCATCGAGCGACGGCTCAGGCCGCTCCGGGCACGGCGTCCAGGTCGAAGGCCTTGTGCAGGGCCCGCACGGCGAGCTCCATGTACTTCTCGTCGATGACGACGCTGGTCTTGATCTCGCTGGTCGTGATCATCTGGATGTTGATGCCCTCCTCGCTCAGCGCGCTGAACATCCGGCTGGCGACGCCGACGTGCGAGCGCATGCCGATGCCGACGATGCTCACCTTGCAGATCCGGTCGTCGCCGAGCAGGCCGGCGGCGCCGGTCTTCGGGATCACCGCGCTGCGCATGAGGTCCATGGTCCGTGCGTAGTCGTTGCGGTGCACGGTGAAGGAGAAGTCGGTGCGGCCGTCGTGCGACACGTTCTGGATGATCACGTCGACGTCGATGTTGGCCTCGGCCACGGGGCCCAGGATCAGGTGCGCGATGCCGGGCTTGTCGGTCACGCCCATCAGGCTGATCTTGGCCTCGTCGCGGTTGAAGGCGATGCCGGACACGACGGCTTGTTCCATCTTGAGACCTTCCTCGAAAGTGATCAGGGTGCCCGAGCGGGCTTCCTCGGCCATGTCGATGTCCCACGGCGTGAAGCTCGAGAGCACGCGCAGCGGCACGCGGTACTTGCCGGCGAATTCCACCGAGCGAATCTGCAGCACCTTGGAGCCGAGGCTGGCCATCTCGAGCATCTCCTCGAAGCTGATGGTCGTCAGGCGCCTGGCATCGGCGACGATGCGCGGGTCGGTCGTGTAGACGCCGTCGACATCGGTGTAGATCAGGCATTCGTCGGCCTTCAGCGCCGCAGCGACCGCCACCGCCGACGTGTCCGAGCCGCCCCGGCCGAGCGTGGTGATGTTGCCCGCCGGGTCGACCCCCTGGAATCCCGTGATGACGACGACCTTGCCGGCGTCGAGCTCGGCGCGGATCCGGGCGTCGTCGATGTGGCGGATGCGCGCCTTGGTATAGGCCGCGTCGGTCGCGATCGGCACCTGCCAGCCTGCGTAGCTGACGGCGGCCAGGCCCTCGGCCTGCAAGGCCACGGCGAGCAGCCCGACCGAGACCTGTTCGCCGGTCGAGGCGATCATGTCGAGCTCGCGCAGCAGCTCGGGCGTCATGCGCTCCGGCGACAGCTGCTTGGCGAGCGCCAGCAGTCGGTTCGTCTCGCCGCTCATGGCAGAGGGCACGACGACCATCCGGTGCCCCGCGCGCGCCCACTTGGCGACGCGCCGCGCAACGCTCTGGATGCGTTCCGGCGAGCCCATCGAGGTGCCGCCGTACTTGTGGACGATCAATGCCATGAAGGGGCGCCGCGGCAGGGCGCCGCGGTGCAGCGCCTGCGCGCCGGGTGCGCAAGGGAGAGGGGCGTGATTCTAGCCAGCGAGTCCGCACAGGCTGCTCGGCGACGAGGGGTCAGGCCGGAACCCATGTCAGCGCAACCTGAACCTCGCCGGGCGCGGCGAGCGCGCGGGCATCGATGCCGAGGCCGGAGACATACACGATGGCGTCCTCGCTGCAGACGACCGGCCCGCCGCGCTGCCGTGCCGGGACCCCCGCGGCCTGGAACTGCAGCTTCAGGCTTCGCGGCGGCCGCCCGGCGCCGGCCTGGAACCGGTCGCCGGGGCGTCGAGCACGGAGCTCGAGCGACCGGGCGGCGACCGCGCGCAAGCCGCCGCTTTCGACGCGCTCGACGCGGAAGGCACCCTGCCAGGATGTCACCTCGTGCAGGCCCGGCCGGCTCAGGTCGACGAGCGCAGCTGCCTCCGGCGCGAGGGCTTGGCGCGTCGGCTCGAAGACGAGCCGCCCGCGGTACGCGTGCAGCTCGCCGCCCGGGGCCGGCCAGCGCCGCGCGGCCGCCCCCTCGAGCTCGCTCAGCAGGCGCTCGACCAGGCTCGGCGGCGCCGTTTCGCCGCAGCGGGCACGCAGCCAGGCCCGCAAGGCGTGGCTGCGGCGTGGCGCAGGCAACTCGCGCCATCGGTCCACCTGGAGGTGGCCGTCTGCCGCAACCTCGAGCAGATCGCTGGCGGCGGTCTCGTCGACGACGGCCATCGCCTGCTGCGCCCACGCGGCCGCCCGGGCCAGCGCCAGTTCCGCATCGGGAAAGGCAGCCACCAATGCCGGCCAGACGCTGGCGCGCAGGCGATTGCGGGCAAAACGTTGGTCGGCGTTGCTGTCGTCCTCGACCCAGCTCAGGCGGTGCCGCCGCGCATAGGCGCCGATCTCTTCGGCGGGCGTGTCGATCCACGGGCGGGCCCAGGTGAGGCCCTCGCGAACCGCCGCCCGGGGCATGGCCGCGAGCCCGGCGACGCCGCCGCCACGCAGCGACTGCAGCACGAAGGTCTCGGCCTGGTCGCGCCGATGGTGCGCGAGGAGCACGAGGTCGCTGCCGGCGGCTTGCGCCATCTCGGCGAGGGCGCGGTAGCGCTCGCGCCGAGCCCAGGCCTCGACGCTGTCGCCGACGCCCGGCCGGCTTGCGAGGCAACGTGCGGCGAAGCCCAGCGGCCGGCCCCGCGCGGCCCAGCGCCGGCAGCGCTCCGCGCAATGCTCGAGCCAGGCATCCGCCTCCGAGCTGAGGCCATGGTGGACGTGCAGCGCGACAACCCGCAAACCGAGCGGCTCGGCCGCGGCCAGCGTCGCGTGCAGCAGAGCGGTGGAATCGCGGCCGCCGCTGTACGCGACGCCGACGACACCCACCGCGCCGGCAGTGCCTGGCCCCGGGGCGTTGTCAGCGCTCGGTGGTGTCGGTGTAGCGGCCGTACGACTGCAGCCGCTCGTAGCGGCGCTGCACCAGCTCGCGCTTCGGCAGGTCGCTCACCTGACGGAAGGCGTCGTTCAGGGCGCGCTTCAGGAAGGCCGCCATCTGCTTGATGTCGCGGTGAGCCCCGCCGACCGGCTCATTGACGATCTTGTCGATCAGGCCGAGAGCCTTCAGCCGATGCGCGGTGATGCCGAGCTGTTCGGCCGCGTCCGCGGCGCGCTCCGCCGTCTTCCAGAGGATCGAGGCGCAGCCCTCGGGCGAGATCACCGAGTAGATCGAGTACTGCAGCATCAGCAGCTGGTCGCCGACGCTGATGGCGAGCGCGCCGCCCGAGCCGCCCTCGCCGATGATGGTGACGATGATCGGCACCTCGAGCTGGGCCATCTCGTAGATGCTGCGGCCGATCGCTTCCGACTGGCCGCGCTCCTCGGCGCCGATGCCGGGGTAGGCGCCCGGCGTGTCGACGAAGGTGAAGACCGGCAGGTTGAACTTCTCCGCCAGCTTCATCAGGCGCAGGGCCTTGCGGTAGCCCTCGGGCCGCGACATGCCGAAGTTGCGCAAGCCGCGCTCTTTCGTATCGCGCCCCTTCTGGTGGCCGAGCACCATGCACGGCTGGCCGTTGAAGCGCGCCAGGCCGCCGACCATCGATTGATCGTCCGCGAAGGCGCGGTCGCCGTGCAGTTCCTGGAAGTCGGTGAACATTTCGGCGACGTAGTCGAGCGTGTAGGGCCGCTGCGGATGGCGCGCGATCTGCGTC
>NZ_JANODC010000539.1:0-4479 GCF_031412495.1 Rhizobacter sp.
GCGAGCGGCGTGAGGCCGAGCTGCTGCGCGCGCGCGGCGGTCATCACCACCACGCCGGCCGCGCCGTCGTTCAGCCCCGAGGCATTGCCCGCGGTCACGCTGCCGGCCTTGTCGAAGGCTGGCCGCAAGCCGGCCAGGCCCTCGGCGCTGGTCTTGCGGTTGATGTACTCGTCGGCGGCGAAGACGATCGGATCGCCCTTCTTCTGGGCGATCGAGAACGGCACGATCTCGTCCTTGAAGCGGCCCGCTTCCTGCGCCGCCGCGGCCTTCTGCTGCGAGGCGAGCGCGAGCGCGTCCTGCTTGTCGCGCGAGATGTCGTACTTCTTCGCGACGTTTTCCGCCGTCGTGCCCATGTGGTACTTGTTGTAGACGTCCCAGAGGCCGTCGGTGATCATGGTGTCGACCAGCTTCCAGTCGCCCATGCGCTGGCCGTCGCGCGAGTTGGGAAGCACGTGCGGCGCCATGCTCATGTTCTCCTGGCCGCCCGCGATCGCCACCTCGTAGTCGCCGTCGCGAATGGCCTGCGCCGCGAGCATCACGGCCTTGAGGCCGGAACCGCAGACGGCGTTGATCGTCATGGCCGGAACGCTCTGCGGCAGGCCGCCGCCGATCACCGCCTGGCGGGCCGGGTTCTGCCCCGATCCGGCGGCGAGCACCTGGCCGAGGATGACCTCGCCGACCTGGTCGCCCTCCAGCTTCGCCCGCCGAAGCAGGTCGGCGATGACGGCAGCGCCGAGCTCCGGCGCGGGGGTCCTGGCGAGCGAGCCGCCGAACTTGCCGACGGCCGTGCGGGCTGCGGCGACGATGACGATGTCGTTCATGCTGTTCTCCTGTCTGTGCGATGCGGGGGGTGGCCGGGCCGGATGGGCTCAGGCGGCCTTTTCCTTGACGTAGCGGCCGGGCGCCGGCTCGATCGGCTTGTACTTCCGGTTCCCGGGCACCTTCGGCGCCGGAACCTGCTTGCCTCCGAAATCGGCCAGCCAGGCCGACCAGTCGGTCCACCAGCTGCCCGGGTGCTCGACGGCGGTCTCGAACCAGGCGTCGGGCTCGGGAGGCAGCGCCGCCGACGCGCCTATCCAGTGGCTGCGCTTCTTCTTCGCCGGCGGGTTGATGACCCCGGCGATGTGCCCGGAAGCCCCGAGCACGAACCGGCGCTTGCCCGTGAGCACCTGAGTGCTCGTGTAGGCACCGGTCCAGGGAACGATGTGGTCCTCGCGGGATGCGTAGATGTAGGTCGGCACGGCGATGCGGCCGAGATCGATCTTCTCGCCGCAGACGGTGGCCGCGCCTGGGCGGACCAGGATGTTCTCGAGGTAGGTGTTGCGCAGGTACCAGCAGTACATCGGGCCGGGCAGGTTGGTGCCGTCGGCGTTCCAGTAGAGCAGGTCGAAGGCCGGCGGCGTCTCGCCCTTGAGATAGTTGCCGACGACGTAGTTCCAGACGAGGTCGTTGGGGCGGAGCAGGCTGAAGGTGGTGGCCAGCTCCTGCCCCTTGAGCAGGCTGCCGCCGCCCGGGCTCTCGGCGCCGATGGTCATCTCGCGCAGGCGCACGCCGGCCTCGTCGATGAAGATGTCGAGCACGCCCGTGTCGCTGAAGTCGAGGAAGGTCGTGAGCAGCGAGATGCTCGCCGCCGGGTGCTCGCCGCGGGCAGCGAGAACGGAAAGCGCGCACGACAGGATCGTTCCGCCGATGCAAAAGCCCAGCGTGTTGATCTTCTCGGCGCCGGTGATCTCGCGCACCACGCCGATGGCGTGGATCGCCGCATGCTCGATGTAGTCGTCCCAGGTTCGCTGGGCGATCTCCTCGCCTGCGTTCTTCCAGCTCACGACGAAGACCCGATGCCCTTCGGCCACGGTGTGGCGGATGAGCGAGTTCTCCGGCTGCAGGTCCAGGATGTAGTACTTGTTGATGCACGGCGGAACGAACAGGATGGGCCGCTCGTGCACGCGCGCGGTGAGCGGCTTGTACTCGAGCAGCTGGTACAGCTCGTTCTCGAACACCACCGAGCCTTCGGTCGTGGCGACGTTGCGGCCGACCTCGAAAGCCTTTTCGTCGGTCTGCGACAGGTGCCCGCGCTGGAGGTCGTCCCAGAGCTGCATGAAGCCGTGCACCAGGCTCTCGCCGTTCGTCTCGACGGCCTTCTGCATCACCTCGGGATTGAGCGCGAGGTAGTTGCTGGGCGAGGCGGCGTCGATCCACTGCAGCACGGCGAAGCGGATGCGCGCCTTCGTCTTCTCGTCGGCCTCGACGTTGCTGGCCATCTGCATCAGCGTGCGCGCGTTCAGCAGGTACATCTCGGCCAGGAAGGCGGAGGCGGGCTGGGCCGTCCACGCGGGGGCCGAGAAGCGCTTGTCGGCGGGCGGCGTCAGCCGCCCCCCGGGCTGCAGCACCTTGTTCCAGATCGCCGTGGCCTGGTCGAGGTACTGCTTCTGCAGATCGGCGAGCGCCTGGACCTGGGTGCCCATCCCGGAGAGCGCCCGCCAGGCCTCTTCTCCGAACGCGGCCCTGACCTCGTGCGTGCCAGGTACGTCTGCCCCGAGGGCCTTGGGCGGGTGCGCGGCCTGCTTCGTCTTCATGCCGGCATTATCGTGGCCCGCTCGAAAACCGCTTCGGGAAAACGCATGTACCTGGTGGCCATCGCGTGGCTGTACGTCGTCCTGCTGATGGCGCTCGCCGAGGGCACGGCCGCCGGCGGCAGCTGGCTGGGCGCGACCTTTACCCTCCTGCTCTACGGCGTGCTGCCGCTGGGCATCGCGCTGTACCTGCTCGGCACGCCATCGCGGCGTGCGGCGCGGCGGCGCGCGGACGCCCTAGCCGCCCGGCCGCTCGATCCAGACGGCGGCGGCCATCCGCCCGGTGACGCCGTCGCGGCGAAACGAGAAGAACCGTGAGGCGTCCTCCACCGTGCAGGCGTCGGCGCCGGCGACGCGCAGAACGCCGGCGGCGCCGAGCCGATCGCGGGCCAGCAAGGGCAGGTTCGCCAGCCACTTCCCAGGCCGCGCGGGCCTGAAGCGTTCGGCCGCGCCGACGCCGCTGGACAGGGCGAACGCCGCCGGCACGTCGGGGCCCACCTCGAAGGCGCCCGGCCCGATGCAGGCGCCGAGCCAGGCGACGACCTCGTCCGGTGCGCACGACGCTGCTTCGCACAAGGCCTCGACCGCGGCCTCGACGACGCCGGCCGACAGGCCGCGCCAGCCGGCGTGGGCGGCGGCGACGGCGCGGCCGCTGCGGGTGGCGAGCAGGACGGGCAGGCAATCCGCGGCCTGGACGACGCAGGCGACCCCGGGCCCGACCGTGACGCAGGCGTCCGCCTCGTGCACGGGAGCGCCCGGCTGGATGTCGGCAAGGTCGAGACGAACGACTCGCCGGCCGTGCACCTGGCGCAGGAAGACCGGCGCCGCGCCGATGGCGTCGGCAAGGACTCGGCGGTTCGCTGCGACCGCCTCGGGCGCGTCGCCCACGGCGTCGCCGACGTTCATCGACGCGTACGGGCCGCCGCTGCAGCCCCCGGCGCGGGTGCTCATCAAGGCTCCGACGCCCGGGATGCGCCAGGGCGGCGCCAGCCAGCCGGCCGGCGTCACGCCGCGTCGGGGCAGGCGGAGGGCTGGGCCTTCGTGAACGCCGGCTCCGCCATGCAGGCATCGAAGATGCGCATCACCGTCGGCACGTGGTCGAGCCGACTGTCGACGCGCCGGGCGTTGAAGATCTGCGGCACGAGGACGCAGTCGGCGAGCCCCGGCCGGTCGCCATGGCAGAAGCGCCCGGTGGCCGGGTGACCGGCCAGCTGCCGCTCGACCGCCTCCAGGCCGGTCTCGACCCAGTGCCGGTACCAGCGGTTCTTGTCGTCCTCGCTCACCTTCAGCTCGCCGACCAGATAGCGAAGCACTCGCAGGTTGTTGAGCGGATGGATCTCGCAGGCGATGTCGAGCGCCAGGGCGCGGACGCGGGCGCGTCCGGCCGCATCGCTCGGCAGCAGGGCCGGCTCGGGCCGGATCTCGTCGAGGTACTCGATGATCGCCAGCGACTGGGTCAGCGACAGCTGCCCTGCGCCGCCCTCCTCGTCCACCACCAGGGCCGGCACGAGCTGGGCCGGCAGCGTCTCCAGCAACTCGGCCTGCAGGTGCTCGTTCTTCACCAGGTGGACGGGGACGTAGTCGTAGGCCAGCCCCTTCAGCTCGAGAGCGATGCGGACGCGGAACGACGCCGAGGAACGGAAGTAGCTGTAGAGCTGCATCGCTCGCCCGGCAAGCGACTAGACGATCTCGACCTGCAGGCTGCCGATGCCGCCGACCTCGGCCCTCAGCACGTCGCCGCGCTCCACCGCCGCGACGCCTTCCGGCGTGCCGGTGAAGATCAGGTCGCCCGGCTGCAGCTCCCAGGCCGCCGACAGGTGCTCGATGATCTCGGCGATGCTCCAGATCAGCTTGCCGATCGTGCTCTTCTGGCGCACGACGCCGTTGACCTGCAGCGAGATGGTCG
>NZ_JANODC010000540.1:0-1744 GCF_031412495.1 Rhizobacter sp.
GACCATCGCATCGTCGAGCTTGGGGTCGCAGTAGCGCATGAAGTACCACGCGCTGTCGACGAAGGTGTCCATCGTGTCGGTCTCGCGCCGCGCCGGCTTTGCGCAGCGCGGACACGGCACGTTCAGGAACGCCGCGTCCCGGGCCAGCGGGTTGCCCGCGCCGTCGGGGATCAGGTTCTCCGGCAGGACGACCGGCAGGTCCTTCTCGGGCACGGGTACCACGCCGCAGGCATCGCAGTGGATGATCGGGATCGGCGTGCCCCAGTAGCGCTGCCGGCTGATGCCCCAGTCGCGCAGTCGCCACGTCGTCTGCTTGCCGCCGAGTCCGCGGTGCTCCAGGGCCGCGGCGACCGCGTCCACCGCGGCCGGATGGTCGAGGCCGCTGTAGACGTCGGAGTTGATCGTCACCGCACCGGTGGTCGCCGCGTACCAGTCCTGCCAGTGCTCGTACGAGAAGTGCTCGCCGTCGATGTAGATGACCTGGAGCAGGTCAATCCCGTAGGTCTTCGCGAACTCGAAGTCGCGCTCGTCGTGCGCCGGCACGCCCATCACGGCGCCGTCGCCGTAGTTGATGAGGACGTAGTTGCCGACCCAGAGCGGGATCGGCTCGTGGCTGAGCGGGTGCTCGACCGACAGGCCGGTGGCGATGCCCCTCTTGGCCTGCGTCGCGAGCTCGGCTTCGGTGGTGCCGCCGGCCCGGCAGGAAGCCAGGAAGGCCGCGACCTCGGGGTTCGACGCGGCGGCATGCAGGGCCAGCGGATGCTCGGGGGCGACCGCGCAGAAGGTCACCCCCATGATGGTGTCGGCACGCGTCGTGAAGACATACAGGCGGCCGTCGCCGATCAGCTTGCCGTCGGCGCCGCGGATGCGGTGCGGGAAGGCGAAGCGGACGCCCTCGCTGCGGCCGATCCAGTTCTCCTGCATGGTCTTGACGCGCTCGGGCCAGCCCGGCAGGCCGCTCTTCACATGCTCGAGCAGCTCGTCCGCATAGCGGCTGATCTTCAGGTAGTAGCCGGGGATCTCGCGCTTCTCGACGATGGCGTTGGAGCGCCAGCCGCGGCCTTCGATGACCTGCTCGTTGGCGAGCACGGTCTGGTCGACCGGGTCCCAGTTCACCGTCTGCGTGCGCCGCTCGGCGATGCCGGCCTCGAGCATCTTCAGGAACATCCACTGGTTCCACTTGTAGTAGCTCGGATCGCAGGTGGCGATCTCTCGGCTCCAGTCGATGGCCAGCCCCATCGCCTGCATCTGCGCCTTCATCGCGGCGATGTTCTCGCGCGTCCACTTCGCCGGCGGCACGCCATTCTTCATGGCGGCGTTCTCGGCCGGCAGGCCGAAGGCATCCCAGCCCATCGGCATGAGCACGTTCATGCCGGTCATGCGCAGGTGCCGCGCCAGCATGTCGTTGATGGTGTAGTTGCGCACATGGCCCATGTGCAGCCGCCCGCTGGGGTAAGGCAGCATCGAGCAGGCGTAGAACTTGGGCCGCGACGCGTCTTCGGCGACCCGGTAGACATCGCCCGATACCCACGCCGCCTGGGCGCTTTGCTCGATCTCGCGGGGGTCGAAATCGGCTTTCATGCTCGGGCTCGGTGTGGCATCGATCGATTATAGAAAGCGCCCCTCGGAGCTCGTTGTTCGCAGGGCACACGAACCCGCTCGTTCAGGTGAGCACGCCCCCGAGCGAGGCGCTCGACAGCATCGATCGAAGGGCGCGAGCATCGCCGCTTCGACACCCCAGCCG
>NZ_JANODC010000541.1:0-3133 GCF_031412495.1 Rhizobacter sp.
CAAAAAATTCTGGCTCGGTCGGGCTAACCGCCCACCCCCGGGGGGGCGTTTCGCTTTCCGGAGGGCACCTCCACATGACCCGTCAGCCCTCGAGAAAGAAAGCGGCCGCCTGGGTCTCGGGGTGGCTGCTGCTGATGCTCGTCATCCTGGTCGCGGGCCGGGAAGCGATGCGAACGCTCCATGTCTTCCAAATCATGGAGATGAGGTCGCTGATCGGTCTCGTCCTGCTCTACCCGCTGGTGCACGGGGCGGGCGGCTTCGCCGCGATGCGCACGGTGCGGCTCGGCCAGCACGTGGCCCGCAACGCCTTTCACTACGGGGCCCAGTTCGGCTGGTTCTACGCCCTGACGCTGATCTCCGTGGCCCAGGTCGTGGCGATCGAGTTCACGATGCCGGTGTGGACGGCGATCCTCGCCGTCTCCTTCCTCGGCGAGCGGATGAGCCCGGCTCGTCTCCTCGCGGTGGCGCTCGGCATGGTCGGCGTCGCCGTGATCGTCCGTCCGGGTCTGGCCCGGCTCGACCCGGGTCAGCTGATCGCCCTCGCTGCGGCCGTCGGCTTCGCCGTGTCGATGATCCTCGTCAAGTCGCTGACCACGACCGAGAGCGTGGTCAAGATCATCTTCTGGATGCTCGCGATCCAGTCCGTGATCGGCATCGTGCCGGCGCTGCTCGTGTGGCGCCAGCCGACGGCGGCGGCCTGGCCGTGGGTCGTCCTGATCGCGTTCTGCGGGACGTACTCGCACTACTGCATGACTCAGGCGCTGCGTCACGCCGACGCGACCACGGTCGTGCCGATGGACTTCCTGCGCGTGCCGCTCAGCGCCGTCGTCGGCTGGCTGGTCTACGCTGAAGCCATCGACGTGTTCACCGCGCTCGGCGCCGGCCTCATCCTGGTCGCCAACCTGATCAACCTGCGCAGCCCGCCGCCGCCGTCGCGGCTCGGCGAGAGCCCGGTCCCATGACCCTTCGCCTGATCCTGGCCGCCCTGCACGCCTGGGTCGCCTGGCGACTCTGCCCGTCGCTCGGGCCGGTGTGGGGCAGCCTGCTCGGCGTCGTGCTCGCGACCTCGGTCGTCGTCATGCCCTTCGGCCTGGGCGCGCGCCGGCGCCGCGGCAGCGCATCGCCCGACCTGCTCACGTGGGCCGCGCTGCTGGCGCTCGGCTCCTTCTCGTCGCTGTTCGTGCTGACGCTGGCCCGCGACCTCGGGCTGCTCGCCGCCCGGGCCGTCGATGCCCTGGTACCTGGCGCGTTCGACCTCGCCGCTGCGGTGCAGGGCAGCGCCGTGGCCGTGCCCCTGCTCGCTGCCGCCATCACCCTCTGGGGCTTCGGCAACGCCAGGCGCACGGCGCGGATCGCCCGGGTCGACGTGCCGGTCCCTCATCTGCCTGCGGCGCTGGAGGGCTTCTCGATCGCGCAGATCAGCGACGTGCACGTCGGGCCGACGATCAGGCGCCCGTTCGTGGAGGCGATCGTGGCCGCCGTCAACGACCTCGGCGCCGACATGGTCGCGATCACCGGCGACCTCGTCGACGGCTCGGTCCAGGACCTGGCGCCGCACGTGGCTCCGCTGGCGGCGCTGCGCTCGCGCGAGGGCACTTTTTTCGTCACCGGCAACCACGAGTACTACTCGGGCGCGGCGGCGTGGATCGGCGAGCTGCGCCGGCTGGGCGCGCGGGTGCTGATCAACGAGCACGTCGTGCTTCGCCGCGGCGACGCCGCCATCGTCGTCGCCGGCGTCACCGATTTCAGCGCGGGCCACTTCGACCGCGCGCAGGCAAGCGACCCCGCTGCGGCGATCGCCGGCAGCCCGGCGCAGGCGGCCGTGCGCATCCTTCTCGCGCACCAGCCGCGCAGCGCCGGCGGTGCCGAAGAAGCCGGTTTCGACTTGCAGCTTTCGGGGCACACGCACGGCGGCCAGTTCTTTCCCTGGAACTTTTTTGTCCGCCTGCAGCAGCCTTTCACCGCCGGCCTGCATCGCTGGCGCCGGATGTGGGTCTACACCAGTCGCGGCGCAGGCTACTGGGGGCCGCCGAAGCGCTTCGGCGCGCCCTCCGAGATCACCCTGCTCCGGCTGGTGCGGGCTCGAGCGCCCGCCACGGGGCGCGAGCCCGTCCAACCCCGCGTCGCCGAAGGTGCCGCCGGCGTCTGAACAGAGGCGCGACCTTACAATTCAGAGGTTTTGCCGGGGGCATCCTGCCCTCGACCGCAGGAGAGGAATCCACCCGTGTTCATTTCAGAAGCCATCGCTCAGACCACCACCGGCGCGCCGGCGCCGACGGGCTCGGCGTCCGACTCCCTGTTCGGCAGCCTCGGCAGCATGCTGCCCCTGGTGCTGATGTTCGTGGTGCTCTACTTCGTGATGATCCGGCCGCAGATGAAGCGGCAGAAGGAGCACAAGGCGATGATCGAGGCGCTCGCCAAGGGCGACGAGGTCGTCACCTCGGGCGGCGTGCTCGGCAGGGTGTCGAAGATGGGCGACACCTTCATCGGGGTCGAGGTGTCCAGCGGCGTCGAGATCCAGGTCCAGCGAGCCGCCGTGATCCAGGTCATGCCCAAGGGCACCCTGAAGTGATTCGAGCCGCGACGTGAACCGCTATCCCCTCTGGAAGTACGCGATCCTCGCGGTCGCGCTGCTCGTCGGTCTGGTCTACACCCTGCCGAACTTCTTCGGCGAGGCGCCGGCCGTGCAGGTCTCGAGCGGCAAGGCGACGATCAAGGTCGACGCCTCGATGGCCGGGCGGGTCGAGGACATCATCGCCAAGGCCGGGCTGAAGGCCGATTTCGTGCAGTTCGACGGCAACTCGGTCAAGGCCCGCTTCGGCGACCTCGACGCGCAGCGCAAGGCCAAGGACGCGATCGGCGCGGCCCTCAATCCGGACCCAAGCGACCCTTCCTACGTGGTCGCGCTGAACCTGCTCTCGCGCTCGCCGACCTGGCTGACCGCGCTGCATGCACTGCCGATGTACCTCGGCCTCGACCTGCGCGGCGGCGTCCACTTCCTGATGCAGGTGGACATGAAGGCGGCGCTCCTCAAGAAGGCCGATGCGATCGCCGGCGACGTGCGCACGATGCTGCGCGACAAGAACATCCGCCACACCGGCATCGCCCGCGACGGCAACACCGTGGCGGTGCG
>NZ_JANODC010000542.1:0-3661 GCF_031412495.1 Rhizobacter sp.
TGCGCGAGTACCTCGTCGGCCTCGACGCCTCGGAAGAGGGCCGGAAGAAGCTCGAGCCGATCAAGTACGAGGGCTTCGCGGCCTTCGACGAAGGCGCGATGCTGGCCATCGGCAAGTGGCTCGGCCTCTGACCGGGCATTCTTTTCGCACGACCATGCACCTGCACGTCCTCGGCATCTGCGGCACCTTCATGGGCGGGCTGGCCGCGCTCGCGCGCGAGTCCGGGCACCGCGTCACCGGCTGCGACGCCAACGTCTACCCGCCGATGAGCGATCAGCTCGCGGCCCTCGGCATCGAGCTGATCGAAGGCTACGGCGCCGACCAGCTGGCGCTCGCGCCCGACCTCTTCGTCGTCGGCAACGCGGTGACGCGCGGCAACCCCCTGCTCGAGGCGATCCTCGACGCCAACGCCGCCTACACGAGCGGGCCGCAGTGGCTGGCCGACCACGTCCTCGCCGGCCGCCACGTCCTCGCCGTCGCCGGGACGCACGGCAAGACCGGGACGACGTCGATGCTCGCCTGGATCCTCGACCAGGCGGGACGTGCGCCGGGCTTCCTGATCGGCGGCGTGCCGCTCGACTTCGGCATTTCGGCCCGGCTCGGCGCCGCCGGCGCACCGTTCGTCATCGAAGCCGACGAGTACGACACCGCCTTCTTCGACAAGCGCAGCAAGTTCGTCCACTACCGGCCGCGCACCGCGATCCTCAACAACCTCGAGCTCGACCACGCCGACATCTTCGAGAACCTGGCCGCCATCGAGCGCCAGTTCCACCACCTCGTGCGCACCGTGCCGGGCCGTGGCCGCCTGGTCGTCAACGCCCGCGACGAGGCCCTGCAGCGCGTGCTGGCGATGGGTTGCTGGAGCGAGGTGCAGCGCTTCGGCGGCCGCAAGGAAGAGCCGGGCATGCTGCGCGCGCGCGGCGAGCCGCATGCCTTCGACATCCTGCGCGGCGGCCTGAAGATCGCCCGCGTCGACTGGGCCCTGCTCGGCGAGCACAACCAGCTCAACGCGCTGGCGGCGGTCGCCGCGGCCGAGCACGTCGGCGTCTTGCCCGAGGTCTCGGCGCGGGCCCTGGCCGGCTTTCGCAACGTCCGGCGCCGCCTCGAGCTGAAGGGTGTCGCCGACGGCGTGGCCGTGTACGACGACTTCGCGCACCACCCGACCGCCATCCGCACGACCATCGACGGCCTGCGCCGCAAGGTCGGCGCCGCGCGCATCCTGGCCGTGTTCGAGCCGCGCTCCAACACGATGAAGCTCGGCGCCGTCAAGGCGCTGCTGCCGTGGGCGCTCGAAGACGCCGACCTCGCTTTCTGCCACAGCGGCGGGCTCGGCTGGGACGCGGCGAGCGCGCTCGCGCCCATGGGCCCGCGCGCCGTCGTCGCCGCCAGCGTCGACGAGCTGGTGGCGCGCGTCGCCGTCGCGGCCCGGCCCGGCGATCACGTGCTCTGCATGAGCAACGGCGGCTTCGGCGGCGTGCACCAGAAGCTGCTCGACCGGCTCGCCGGCAAGGTCCGCGTCGCTGCATGAGCGCTGCGCCGACAAGCGGCGCAGCCGGGCCACCGTCGGCGCCGACGCACCTGCTCTACCTGCACGGGTTTCGCTCGTCGCCCCAGTCGACGAAGGCGCGGCAGGTCGCCGCCTGGGTGGCGGCGCATCGGCCGGACCTGGTCTGGTGCTGCCCGCAGCTGCCGGCCTCGCCGCAGGCCGCCGTCGACGACATCTTCGTTCGCATCGCCGACTGGCCGAGGCCGCGGATGGCGGTGGTCGGCAGCTCGCTGGGCGGCTTCTACGCCACGATCGTCGCCGAGCGCACCGGTTGCCGCGCCGTCCTCCTCAACCCGGCCGTCGATCCGGCCCGGGATCTCGCCGCCGCCGTCGGAACGACGACCGCCTGGCACGGCGACGAGGCCTTCGTGTTCCGCCCCGAGTACGTGGACGAGCTACGCCGCGTCGCGGCGCCGCCGCGGCTGACCCGGCCCGAACGCTACTTCGCCGTCATCGCCAAGGGCGACGAGGTGCTCTCGTGGCGCGAGATGAGGGAGCGCTACGCGTGCTGCCCGATGCGCCTGCTCGATGGCGGCGACCATGCGCTCAGCGACTTCGACGCGCACCTGCCTGCGGTCGTCGACTTCCTCGGCCTGGCACGACGGCCCGGCTGAAGTCGGCCCCCGAGGGCTCCGATCACCGCCCCCAGCGGACCAGGGTCAGGACCACCCGGCCCCAGACCTCGACGTTGAACCAGAAGAGCGCCAGCAGCCGGAACCAGCGGCCCAGGCTGTTCGCCCGGTCACGCCAGACGTTCGAATCGAAGCTGACCGAGAGGAAGAAGGCGGCGACGGCACCGGTGGCGATCAGGGCACAGAGTACGGCGGCGACCCATCGGAAGACGGTCATGTCACCAGGCCGGAGCGAGCTCGGCGAGGCCGACCGGGGCCCGGCTCTCGTCCTCGAAAGTGACGATCTCCCAGGCGGCCGGATCCGACAGCAGGGCCCGGACCAGCTGATTGTTGAGGGCGTGGCCTGACTTGTATGCGGTGTACGCCGCGAGCAGCGGATGGCCGGCCATCATCATGTCGCCGATGGCATCGAGGATCTTGTGCTTGACGAACTCGTCGTCGTAGCGGAGGCCGTCGCTGTTGAGGACCTTGAACTCGTCGACGACGACGGCGTTGTCGAGGCTGCCGCCGAGCGCCAGGCCACGCGACCGCATCATCTCCACTTCCTTGGTGAAGCCGAAGGTGCGAGCGCGCGCGATCTCGCGCTTGTAGCGGCCCGAGCCCATGTCGAAGACGAAGCGCTGTCCGGTCTCGCTGACGACCGGGTGGTCGAACTCGATCTCGAAGCCGAGCGTGTAGCCCTCGTGCGGCTCGAGCCGGGCCCACTTCAGCGACGCGCCCTCGCCTTCCTTCACCTCGATCGCCCGCTTGACGCGCAGGAAGCGCTTGGGCGCCTCCTGCAGCTCGATGCCGGCGCTCTGCAGCAGGAACACGAAGGAGGCCGCCGAGCCGTCGAGGATGGGCACCTCTTCGGCCGTGAGGTCGACCGTCAGGTTGTCCAGCCCCAGGCCCGAGCATGCGGAGAGCAGGTGCTCGACGGTCTTCACCTTCGGCCCGTCCGGCGAGCCGTCGGCCGACAGCGTCGTCGCCAGGCGCGTGTCGCAGACCGCGAAGGCGTCGGCCTTGATCGCCACCGACCGTGGCAGGTCGACGCGGCGAAAGACGATGCCGGCGTCGGGCGCGGCCGGCCGCAGCGTCATCTCGACCTTCTGGCCGCCGTGGACGCCCACGCCGACGGCCCGGGTCATCGACTTGAGCGTGCGCTGGCGAACCATGGTCGAACAATTGTCCGCCAGCCACTTGACCTTGCGCCGGCGGGGAGTTAGAGCGCTACCCTCCCCGCCGGCAAGGGCGACCAGCCTCAATCCGCCTGCTTGCGCAGGAAGGCCGGGATCTCGATCTCGTCCATTCCGTTGCTGGCGAGGGCGTCGACCTTCGCTGCCGCGGTGCGGCCGTTGCGCCACACGCTCGGCGTCGACAGGCCGCTGTAGTCGTGCTGCTGCGGCGGCATCTGCAATTGCTGGTTCAGCACCGGCAGGTTGTCGGTGCCGGTGCGCTGCACCTGGACCGGCGCGCTGTGCACCACCGAGATCGGCGCCTGCAC
>NZ_JANODC010000543.1:0-4990 GCF_031412495.1 Rhizobacter sp.
CGCCGGCCGGCAGCGCCAGCGTCGCCGCGGCGGCGGCGAGGCGACGGCCGGCCTCGCGCCGGTCGGCTCGGAACGCGCGCCGCATGCTCATGAATTCATTTTGCCCGGCGGGCCTTTTCCGCCATGTCGACGTCGACGAACTTCCAGAACTCGCGCAGGAAGATGTTGCGGTGGTAGCCGACGACCCAGGGCTGGGCCAGGTCGGTGAAGATGCGGTGCGCGTGCACCTTGTACGGCATGTAGGCGACCAGGATCTCCTTGGCGCGGCGCATCGCCTCCTGCCGCTCCGGCCCCTCGGGCAGGCGCTTCTGCAGCTCGTAGAGGCGGTTGAACTCGGGCAGGTCGAAGCGGGCGTGATTGGCCTGGCCCTTGCTCGGCCCGTAGCCGAGGACGAGAAACTCGCCGCCATCGGGCACGCCGGCGCTCCAGCCGACGCCCCACATCATGAGCTTGCCGGCGCGCGAGGACTTGAGGTTCTCCGGCCACTTGGCGTGGCGGAAGACGATGCGGACGCCGATGGCGTCCATGTTCTTCTTCCACTGCGTGATGAGCTGGCGGCTGAACTCGTCCGGCTGGGTCGCGTACTCGAGCACCAGCGGGCGGCCGTCGGGCAGGTCGCGCCAGCGGTCGCCGTCGCGGTCGACGTAGCCGTGCAGGTCGAGCAGGGCCTGGGCGCGGGCCCGGCTGAACTCGCTCATCTCGCTGCGGAAGGCCGGGTCGTAGCCGGTCGTGCCGGGGCCTAGGGGCGACTGCCCGGGAATCGCCTGGCCGCGGCGGACGAGGCGGATCTCCTCCTCGACATTGACCGCCAGCGCGATGGCCCGGCGCAGCGCCACCTTGTCGGCCGCGTAGCCGCCGACCACCGGGTGCTCCATCGCGAAGTACGACATCGAGGCGTCGGCGCGCAGGTAGCGGACCGGGTAGATGTCGCGCCTGGCGAGGTTCGGCGCCAGCCGGTCGTTCGGCAGGGCGATGTTGGTGAAGTCCTCGGGCACCTGCTCGAGAAGGTCGTGCTCGTTGCCCAGGAAAGACAGCCAGCGCGGCTGGTTCTCCTCGATGATGCTGACCTCGATGCGGTCGATCATCGGGAGCCGGCGGCCCTTGAGCCGCGCCGCCGCGGCCTGGGCGAGGGCATCCCCGGCGGGCGCCTCCTCGTCGTAGACCTCCTCGCGAAAGCCCGGGTTCTTCTCGAACACCATGCGCGAGCTGCGCTTCCACGACACCAGCCGGTACGGGCCGGTCCCGACCGGGTGCTCCATGATGCGGTCGCCGTAGGCCTCGACGACCTCGCGGGCGACCGCGCCGACGACCGAGGCATCGCTCAGGTGGTCGGCGAAGCGCGGGTTCGGCCGCTCGAGCCGGAACTGCAGCGTGTAGCGGTCGGTGGCGCGCAGGCCCTCGACCGGGCGGTCGTAGTCGAAAGGCTCGCCGGCTAGCGCGCGCTTCCGCAGCGCGTCGAGGCCGATGATGCGGTCCTCCTCGAGCGTCGACAGGTGCGGGCTCTTCCAGCGCGGATCGAAATGGCGCTTGATCGAGTAGACATAGTCGGCCGCCGTCAGCTCGCGGCGCACGCCCTTGAAGACCGGGTCGTCGATGAAGAAGGTGCCGGGCTTGAGGCGGACGACCCAGGTCCTGAAGTCGTCGCTGACCTCCGGCATCGCCGCTGCCGTCGCCGGCCGCAGGCGCACCGGCCGGGCCAGGAATTCGTGCTGGTACGGCGCCTCGTACAGGTTGGCGGCGATCGTGCGCGAGTAGAGGTCGGAGATGCCGGCCGGATCGAAGCCGGTCTCGGCGATCCGGAAGGCGTAGCGGAGGACCTTCGGCGCAGCAGTGGCAGCGGGCGCCGGCGGCTCGCCGGCAGCACCGGTGCCCGGAGCATGGCAGGCCAGGACGAGGGCGGCCAGGAGGTGCGGCGGGCCGAAGCGCATGCCGAGAAGTCTCGCACGCGACCCCGCGTGCCGGGCCTTAGACTCGCGCCGCAACCGACCCCGCCTTGCGGCGCTCTGCAGCGAATGACCGCTTACCTGATCCGCCGCATCTGGCAGATGATCCCGACGCTGTTCGGCGTCATCCTCCTCGTCTTCCTCCTCTTCAAGGGTTTCGGCGGCGACCCGGCGGAGATCCTGGCCGGGCAGAACGCGACGGCGGCCCAGGTCGACGCGATCCGCAAGCAGCTCGGCCTGGACGAGCCGCTGTGGACCCAGTTCTGGATCTTCCTCAAGCAGATCGTCACCTTCGACTGGGGCCGCAGCTGGGCCACCAACGAATCGGTCGCCAACCTGTTCGCGACGCGGCTGCCGGCGACGCTGACGGTCATGGTGCCGATCCTCATCCTCGACGCGCTGCTCGCGATCCCGTTCGCGCTCGGCGTCGCCTACGTGCGCGGCTCGCTCACCGACCGCGCCATCATGATCGTCACGACGGTGGCGCTGTCGATCTCGTTCCTCGTCTATGTCATCGTCGGCCAGTACGTGCTGGCCTTCCAGCTCGGCCTGTTCCCGGTGCAGGGCTGGAGCGACAGCGTCGCGACCAACCTGACGACCTACGCGCCGCTGCCGGTGCTCTTGGCGGTGCTGGTCTCGCTGGCGCCGCAGACGCGGCTCTACCGCAGCTTCTTCCTTGACGAGATCGGCCACGACTACGTGCGCACGGCGCGGGCCAAGGGCATGACCGAGCGGACCGTGCTGCTCAAGCACGTGATGCGCAACGCGCTGATCCCGATCCTCACGAACGTCGCCGTGTCGCTGCCGGGCATCTTCGTCGGCTCGTTCCTGATCGAGGTCTTCTTCTCGATCCCCGGCCTCGGCCGCGAGGTGCTTCTGGCCGTCAACCGCAGCGACTATCCGGTGATCCAGGCCTTCGCGATCTACATCGCGGTGATCACGATGGTCGTCAACCTGCTCACCGACGTGCTCTACAAGGTGGTCGACCCGCGAGTGGTCCTGAAATGAGCGCCGTTCTTTCTTCGCCAGCCGGCCGACCGGGCGCCGCGCCGGTCCGCTCGGACAACGTCTGGGCGGCGGCGGCGAAGCGATTCCGCGGCGACCGCGTCGGCATGGTGTGCCTGGCCATCGTCGCCGTCTTCCTGCTGATCGTGCTCGCGGCGGCGCTCGGCCTCGTCGCCCGCGACTGGCAGGTCGAGCGCGGCCTGCCGAACGCGCCGCCGACGATCCTCGGCCCGGCCGCGGCCACCGAGAGCGCCGTCGTCGCCGGCCCCACCGGGCCGCCGGCCGACATCTCGGCGGTCGACCCGCTGGCGTCGCGCTACGCCGAGTGGGCCGAGGCGGCGAAGAAGTACAAGACCACGGAGGTGGTGAAGGCGCCGACGCTGCCCTTCGGCGGCGACCGCCTCGGTCGCGACGTGCTGGCCAAGACGATCAAGGGCGCCCAGGTCTCGATCTTCGTCGGCGTCGCCGCGGCCCTGCTGGCGACGCTGATCGGCACCGTCCTCGGCGCCCTGGCCGGCTTTTTCGGCGGCAGGGTCGGCGACTTCCTGGAGTGGGTCTACAACGTCTTCACGGCCATCCCGGGCATCCTGCTCATCTTCGCCTTCGCGGCGGTGTTCGGGCGCGGCATCGGCTCGGTGGTGCTGATCCTCGGCCTGGCCGGATGGACGGGCATCTACCGGCTGATCCGGGCGGAGTTCATCAAGCACTCGGTGCGCGACTACGTGCGCTCGGCCGAGGCGGTGGGCGCGGGCAACCTGTCGCGCATGTTCCGCCACATCCTGCCCAACGTGAGCCACGTCGTCCTGGTGCAGCTGTCGATCCACGTCGTCGGCTTCATCAAGTCGGAAGTGATCCTGTCGTACCTCGGCCTCGGCGTCGGCGTCGACCAGGTCTCGTGGGGCACGATGCTCGCCGAGGCCCAGACCGAACTGATCCTCGGCCACTGGTGGCAGCTCGCCGCCGCGACCGCGTTCATGGCCCTCTTCGTGACCGCCTTCTCGCTCATGACCGATGCCTTGCGCGACGCGCTCGACCCGAAGCTGCGGGGGCTCGAATGAGCGCCTCGCATGCCTCGGGCGCGCCGCTGCTGTCGATCCGCGACCTCCGCGTCGCCTTCCGCATGGGCAGCAGCGGCGGCGTGATGCGCCGCGTCGAGGCGGTCCGCGGGGTGAGCTTCGAGGTGCCCGAGAACACCACCGTCGCGCTCGTCGGCGAGTCGGGCTCGGGCAAGAGCGTCACGGCGATGTCGATCGTCAACCTGCTGCCGGACAACGCCGAGCGCAGCGGCGCCATCGCCTTCCAGGGGCGCGACCTCCTGGCCGCGCCGATGCACGAGCTGCAGGCGCTGCGCGGCCGCGAGATCGCCTGCGTGTTCCAGGACCCGATGAGCTCGCTGAACCCGGTGTTCACGGTCGGCGAGCAGATCGGCGAGCCGCTGCGCAAGCACCTGGGCCTGGGCCGGCGCGAGGCCCTCCGCCGGGCCGAGGCGCTGCTCGTCGAGGTCGGCATGCCGGAGCCGAAGCGGCGTCTCGCCGCCTACCCGCACCAGCTCTCGGGCGGGCAGCAGCAGCGCGTGATGATCGCCATGGCCCTGGCCTGCGAGCCGAAGCTGCTGATCGCCGACGAGCCGACCACCGCGCTCGACGTCACCATTCAGCGCCAGATCCTCGAGCTGCTCGCGCGACTGAAGGAAAAGCATCGCATGAGCATGCTCTTCATCAGCCACGACCTCGGCGTGGTTGGCGAGATCTCCGACCACGTCATCGTGATGCGCAACGGCGTCGTCCGCGAGCAGGGGCCCGTCGCCGGAATCTTCGCCACGCCGCAGGACAGCTATACCAAGGCCCTGCTCGCCTGCCGGCCGACGCTGGACCAGCGCTCGCCGCGGCTGATGGTGGTCGACGACCACATCGCCGCGCAAGGCGCCGATGCGGCGCCCCTGGGCATCCGCCGCGTCAAGGACCCGGAGGCGCGCGTCGTCCTCGAGGTCGAGGCGCTGACCAAGAGCTTCTGGATCCGCAGCGGCGTCTTCGGCCGGCAGG
>NZ_JANODC010000544.1:0-22360 GCF_031412495.1 Rhizobacter sp.
CAAGCCCTTCGACGTCCTCGTCCAGCACCTCGTGACCGTCGCCCTCGGCGGCGGCTTCGTCGCGGCCGATCTCTACGACGAAGTCCGCCAGGCCTGGGCCTACCGCAGGCTGACGCCGGCCGAGTTCCAGTGGGCGCTCGACTTCGTCGTCAAGGGCGGCTCGAGCCTCACCGCCTACCCGGAGTACCACCGCGTCGTCGAGATCGACGGCGTCTTTCGCGTGCCCGACCGCGCCGTCGCGCGCCGCCACAAGCTCGGCGTCGGCACCATCGTCAGCGACTCGTCGATGCAGGTGAAGTACCTCTCGGGCGGGCGCATCGGCACTGTCGAGGAGGGCTTCGTCGCCCGCCTTCGCAAGGGCGACTGCTTCATCTTCGCGGGCCGCAACCTCGAGTTCGTGCGCGCCGAGGAAATGACGGCGTACGTGAAACGCAACGCGAGCAAGAAGGCGGCGATGATCAGCTGGGCCGGGGCGAAGATGCCGCTGTCGAGCGAGCTGGCCGACGCTGTGCTCGAGGTCCTGGCCGGTGCCGCGCAGGGCGATTTCTCGGAGCCCGAGCTCGAGGCGGCGCGGCCGATGCTGGAGACGCAGGCGCACCTGTCGCGCCTGCCGACACCGAAGCTGCTGCTCATCGAGCGGCTGCAGTCGCGCGAGGGCCGGCACCTGTTCCTCTACCCGTTCGCCGGCCGCAACGCGCACATCGGCCTCGGCAGCCTGCTCGCCTGGCGGCTGGCCCGCGACGCGCCCAACACCTTCAGCATCTCGATCAACGACTACGGCCTTGAGCTGCTGAGCGCACTGCCGGTCGATACCGGGTCGCTGCGCGACAAGAGCCTGTTCGAGGAAGGCGACCTGCTACAGGACGTGCTCGCCAGCCTGAACTCGAGCGAGCTGGCGCGGCGGCGCTTTCGCGAGATCGCTCGCGTCTCCGGGCTGATCTCGACCGGCTACCCCGGGCAGCCGAAGAGCACGCGGCAGCTGCAGGCGTCGAGCACCCTGTTCTACGAGGTCTTCCGCAAGTACGACGCGGCCAACATGCTGCTGACCCAGGCCCAGAGCGAGGTGCTGAGCCAGGAGCTCGACATCAAGCGCCTCGCCGAGGTGCTGGCGCGGATGCGCCGGCAGAAGGTGGCCTATGTGGATCTGGAGGTGCCGAGCCCGTTCGCCCTGCCGCTGATGGTCGAGCGCTTCCGCGAGAAGCTCTCGACCGAGAAGCTCAAGGACCGCCTCGAACGCATGCTGAAGGACATGGAAAGGGCGGCGGTGCGGGAGGAAGGCAGAAGCGCCGCGTGAGGATCCGGATCGTTCGATTCGCTACGGCTGGTCGTCACGGTGGGCAGCAATGGCGAGCGCGCCTCTGATCAGTTCGGCCGATGCGTCGAGCTCGGCGGCGGGAGCCGGAGCAGTTGGGCGGAACGCGAGTGTCGGCTCCGCGATGTACTGGCGCGAAGTGATGTCATGCCTGGAGTGTGGCTCGGCTCGGCCTGAATGCCGGCGACTTCGGCCGCGGCGGCTCCAGCCCCTCGGGCGGCACAAAGCGCTCGTTCGCGTCCAGACCGGTCGGCACGCCGAGCCGCGCCGCGAGGTGCGCGGCGTCGTACGGGGCGTGCACCTTGACGTCGTTGTCGAAGTAGCAGAAGACGTCGCGCCGGAGCCGCGGCCGCGCCGAGCGCGGCGAGGCGAGGCGGGCGTCGGCGACCTGCGTGCCGCGGCGCCAGGCGTCGATCCGCTCGGTCCAGCGGTCGAGCGCGGCGTCGCTGTAGCCGCTCGCGTACAGCTCGGCGTCGCCGTGCAGGCGCAGGTACACGAAGTCGGCGGTCAGGTCCTCGAGCAGCGGCCAGCGGCCGGCGGTGTCGGCGACGACGAGTGCGATGCGGTGCTTGCGCAGCAGGGCGATGAAGCCCGGGTCGACGAAGCTCGGGTGGCGGATCTCGACCGCGTGGCGGAGCGGCCGGCGTCGGTCGATCTCGAGCCAGGCGCGTCCCTCCAGGCGCCCGTCGTGCTCGCGCGCCAGCGCCAGCGCCGCGGCCGTGTCGCGCGGCAGCATGGAGAAGAAGGCATCGAAGCGTTCGGGCTGATAGCCCAGCTGCGGCGGGAACTGCCACAGGAACGGCCCGGTCTTCTCGCGCAGGCGCAGGACGCCGGAGGCGAAGAAGTTGGCCAGGGGCGCGCGTACCTCCTTCAGCTTCAGCATGTGGGTGATGTAGCGCGAGCCCTTGATCGCGAAGACGAAGCCGTCGGGCGTGTCCTCGTACCAGGCGCCGTACTGCTCCGGTCGCTGCAGCGAATAGAACGAGCCGTTGATCTCGATCGACGGCAGCATGCGCGACGCGAACGCCAGCTCGCGCCGCTGCGCCAGCTTCGGCGGGTAGAACACGCCCCGCCACGGCGGGTAGCGCCAGCCGGAAATGCCGATGCGGACGGCGCCGGTTGCGGTGGGCATGCGCTGGAACGGGCAAACGAAGCGCCCGCCGCGGTGGGTCCTCCCCGGCGTCGACAGGTTCTAGGACGCGTCTTCCCGGCAGCGGCGGCGCAGCGCTTCCCAGCCGTCCTTGCCGAGGGCACGGAGCGTGCGCATGTTGGCCTCGACGATCGCCTCGGTGTCGGGAACGGCGTCCACCGCGCGCTCGACGCTGGCCTCGCGCAGCAGGTGGAGCATCGGCCAGGGCGACCGGCTGGTGGCGTTCGTCACGTCGTCCGGCTCGGTGCCGGCGAAGCGGTAGTCCGGGTGGAAGCTCGCGACCTGGATCACGCCGTCCAGGACCATCTCGCCGAGCAGCGCGTCGGCTTCGTCGAGGAAGTCGTTGTAGTCGTCGAAATCGGGCAGGGCGTGCGGGAAGATCAGCAGCGTGGTGTCGATCTCGGCCGGGTCGGCGGCGGCGAGCAGGGACAACTCGTCGCGCAGGCTCGCCCGCAGCGCGGCCTCGTCGGCCGACGCCGTCACCGCGAAGCGCACCTGGCCCCGCGCCACCACCGCCTTCGCGAACGGGCACAGGTTCAGGCCGATGACGACGTGCTCGAGCCAGCAGCGAGTCTCGGCGACGACCCGGCGTTCGAGCGCCGGATCGAGCGGGAGAGGTGCGTCCATGCGGGCAGCCTACACCGCGCCCGGGCCTCAGTGGCGCAGGGCTGGCTGGTGGAAGTGCTGGATGGCGAGCGCCAGCGCGATGAGGGCGAAGCCGATAAGGTCAGCGGCCCGTCCCGGGTAGACGAGCGCAAAGCCGGCGGCGATGAACAGGGTTCGCTCGAGCACCGTCGCCTTGCGCAGGGCCCAGCCCTGGAAGCCGGCGGCGAGCGCGGCGATGCCGACGGCGGCCGTCAGCGTCACCTCGACGATCGGCCAGACAGGCGCCGCCGCCAGGGCCTTGGTCGAACCCATCAGCAGCAGGCCCTGGCCTTCGGGGCTGAGCACGAACATGAACGGGAGCAGGAACGCCGGGACCGTGTACTTCCACGACTGCAGCGTCGTCTTGTACGGGTCGCCGCCGGTGATCGCCGCCGCCGCGAACGGCGACAGCGCGGTCGGCGGCGACACCTCCGACAGCACCGCGTAGTAGAAGATGAACATGTGCGCGGCGAAGTCGGGCACCCCGAGCTTGGTGAGCGCCGGTGCGGCGATGACCGCGCAGATGATGTACGACGCCGTCACCGGCACGGCGAGGCCGACGATCCAGACCACCAGCGAGGTGAAGATCGCCGTCAGCAGCAGCGACCCGCCCGCATAGTCGATGACGATCGAGCTGAACTTGAGGCCGAGCCCGGTCAGCGTCACGACGCCGACGATGATCCCGGCGCCGGCGCAGGTCGCGCCGACGTTGAGCATGCCGAGCGCGCCGCCTTCCATGGCCTGGCTGAACTTCGACTTGAGCAGGTGGTCCCGGGCCGAACCCCGGCCGCGGAAGAAGTCGTAGTCGATGAGGGCGGTGTCGCGGCGCAGGAAGCTCGTCGCGAAGGCCACGACGGTGGCCCAGAACACCGAGAGCACCGGCGAGAACCCCCACATCATGAAGAAGATGATCGAGAACAGCGACAGGAAGTGGAACCAGTACCTGCGGGTCAGGTTCCAGACCGAGTCGACCTTCTCGAAGGCGACCTCGCGCATGCCGTACTTGCGGGCGTCGAGCTCGACCATGAAGAACAGCGCCAGGTAGAACAGGACGGTCGGGATCACCGCCATCAGGAGCACGTCAAGGTACGAGATCTTCAGGAACTCGGCGATCAGGAAGGCCGCGGCCCCGAGCACCGGCGGCGAGATGATGGCGCCGAGGCCGCCGGCGGCGAGCAGGCCGCCGGCCGCGTTCTTCTCGTAGCCCACCTTCTCGAGCATGGGGTAGGCGACGGCGCCGAGCGTCACCGTCGTCGCCACCCCCGACCCCGAGGGCCCGCCGAGCAGGAAGGACGCCAGCACCACCGTGCGGCCGGCGCCGGTCGGCTTGCCGCCCATCGCCGAGAAGGAGAAGTCGATGTAGAACTTGCCCGCTCCCGAGTACTGCAGGAAGGCGCCGTAGATGGTGAACAGGATGATCAGCGACGAGGCGACGTCGATGGCGACGCCGAAGATGCCTTCCAGCGTCATGTACATCACGCCGACCAGGCGGCCGATCTCGTAGCCCTTGTGCGTCCACGGCGCCGGCAGGAACGGGCCGCTCAGGGCGTAGAGCAGGAAGCAGGTGGTGATGACCGGCATGACCCAGCCCGTGGTGCGCCGCATCGCCTCGAGCACGAGCAGGATCAGGCCGGCGCCGAAGGCGATGTCCCACGGGTTGGGCGAGGTGTTGCGGTCGGTGAAGTCGTCGCCGCCCTGGATCGCATAGACGACGATCGCCACCGCCAGCGCCGCGGCCAGCCAGTCCCACCACATGACGCGGTGCCGGAAGCGGCGCGCCACCGGGAAGACCAGGAAGCAGAGGAACAGCACGAAGGCGACGTGGACCGGGCGCAGCGTCTGCGTCGGCACGATCGCGTAGGCGGTGTAGAGGTGGAACGACGCCATGACGAAGGCGGTCAGGCGCACGAAGCCGCCGACCCAGCCGTGCAGCTTGTTGGCGGCGCCCTCTTCTTCCTCGATGAAGTGCTCGGCCCGCCGCAGCGCTTCATCGCTGACGGCGGGCGCCTGGGCCCGAACGACCGGGCCGGCTTCGGCTTCGATGACGCGGGCCTGCGCGGCGCGCTAGTTGACCTTGACGCCCTTCTCCGCGAAGTACTTCAGGGCCCCGGGGTGGAAGGGGATCGGCGTCGCCGAGGCCTTCTGGCTCTCGAGCTTGAAGTTGGTCGCTTCCTTGTGCACCGCGATGATGTCGTCGCGCTTGTCGAAGATGGTCTTGACGATGTTGTAGGCCGTCTTCTCGTCCATGCTCTCGTGCGTGACGAGGATGTTCTGCACCGTCGCCTGCTTGTTGTCGGCGTCCATGCCCTTGTAGGTGTCCTTGGGGATGGTGTCCTGCACGTACAGGTTGCCGTACTTCTTGTTCATTGCCGGCACCACGTCGGCGTGATCGATCATCTTCACCTTCGTGTTCGGCGTGTTGGCAAGATCGGTCACGGCCGCGGTCGGCAGGCCGCCGACCCAGAAGAAGGCGTCGATCTTGCCGTCCTTGATGGCGTTCACCGACTCGGCGACGCCGAGCCGCTCGCGCTTCATGTCGCTGTCCTTGTCGAGGCCGGCGGCCTCGATCACGCGAAAGGCCATCACCTCGGTGGCGCTGCCCGGCGACCCGGTCGAGACCCGCTTGCCTTTCAGGTCGGCCATCTTGGTGACGCCGCGGCCTTCCACGCTCACGACGTGCATGCGGTTCGGGTACAGCACCATCAGCGTCTTCAGCGGCACCTTGTTGCCCTTGAACTTGTCTTCGCCCTTGAGCGCGTCCTGGCTCGCGTCGGCCATGGCCAGGCCGATGTAGGGCTTGCCGCTGCCGATCAGCTTCAGGTTGTCGACCGAGCCGCCGGTGACCTCGGCCGTGGCCTGCATGCCCGGAACGTGCTTCGAGAGCACGGCCGCGATGCCGCCGCCCATCGGGTAGTAGACGCCGCCGGTGCCGCCGGTGGCGATGGAGATGTTCTGGGCCAGGGCGGTGCAGGCGAAGGCCAGGCCGGCCAGAAGGATGCCGATGCGCGAGGTCAGACGGGTCATGGTGTCTCCAGGGAAGGCACCGGAGCGCAGGCAGGGGCCTGCATCCGGCACGGCGTTGTGGTTGCGGGCCATTCTGCAACGCCCCGGCGGCTGCGGCGTCGGGGTTGTCGCCAGTGCGGACCCCCTCGAGCGCCCTCAGTCGCCGGCCACCAGCTCGTCGATGGCGCGCTCGAACAGGTCGCAGGCGAACTCGCCGGTGCCGAAGTTCAGGGCCGTGTTGGCGCCGCTGGCGAGGCCTCGCTGCATCGATGCGGCGAGGGCGAAGTCCTCGTCGATGGCGTCCCAGAAGATGGTCCAGTTGCGGCTCCAGTGCTCCGCGGAGCGCCGTGCATGGCCGGGCGCGGGAACGAGCATCCAGCTGGCCGTGGTGCAACTGGCGGGGCTGACCGGCGTGACGCAGAAGCCGTTGACGTGGTCGCCCTCCCAGAGCAGGAAGGTGCCGGGAAAGAAGAAATGGATGATGTTGCTGTGCCGGCCGAGCAGTTCCCAGTCGGGGTCGCCTGCCGCGGCCGTGAGCGAGCGCTTGGGCAGGACGATGCGCTGGTGCCGGCCGAACGACTCCTGCTGCACCAGGTTGTCGTGAAAGAGGTGCGCGATCGTGTCGCGGTGCGCGTACTGGAAGTGCAGGCTTTCGAGGTTGGCGTCGAGCACGAGCTTCCAGTTCGACGGCTGCACGAAGCGCCGCTCGTGCGGGCTGGCGCTGGCGTCGTCGTAGCCGAGCCCCTCCAGCGTGTCCGCCATCGGCCCGAAGTAGGCGGCCCAGTCGAACGCCGGAGTCTGTTCCGGGACGACCCAGACCAGTCCGCAGCGCAGGGCCACCGGCAGCGGCACGAGCGACGCCGAGGCCCGCGGCACGTGCGGGAAGTCGGCCTCGTGCGGGCGGCCGACCAGCGCGCCGCGGGCGTCGTAGGTCCAGCTGTGGTACGGGCAGACGAAGCGGCTGCGGGCGGCGCCGCAGGCCGGGCTCGCCGCCACGATCGCGCCCCGGTGCCGGCAGACGTTGACGAAGGCCCGCACCACGCCGTCGTCGCCGCGCGTGACGAGGATGGGCACGTCGAGCAGCTCGGCGGTCAGCCAGTCGCCGGGGGCGGCGAGGCGCGCGGCCGGGCCGACGGCGTGCGGCAGCCGGCGCAGCGCGGCGACCTCGAGTCGATGCCGCTCCGGGTCGAGGTAGCGGCGGACCGGGCTGGTCGAGGCCGCGCCGCGCTGCAGCTCGGCCTGAGCGATGGTCCGCTCGGCGCGCCGCCAGAGTGCCCGCGCCTCCGCGTCTGTCTCGATCTGTGTCTGCGCCTTGCCCGTCATTCGAGTCCCCGTGTCCAGGCGGCGAGTATGTCGAGCATCTCGGCGAGGGCCTGGGCATCGCTCCGCCCCGACCGGGCGCGCACGTGGAACGCGTGGTCGGCATCGTCGACGAGGTGCAGCGTCGCGCGACGACCCAGCCGTGCCAGCACCGGCTGCAGCAGCGCCAGCTCGGCAAGCTCGTCGCGCGTGCCCTGCAGGAACAGCATCGGCAGGCCGACCGCATCGAGGTGCCCGGCGCGCTCGATCGACGGCTTGCCGGCCGGGTGCAGGGGGAAGCCCAGGAACGCGAGGCCGACGACGCCCGGCAGCGCGGCCGCGGCCTGCGCCTGCGACGTCATCCGGCCGCCGAAGGACTTGCCGCCGGCCACCAGCGGCATGCCGGGGCAGCGGCGCGCCGCCTCGGCCACCGCGGCGCGCACCGCGGCGTGCGCGACCTTCGGCGCGTCGGGCCGCTTCGAGCCGCGCTCCATGAACGGGAACTGGTAGCGCAACGTGGCGATGCCGCGTTCGGCGAGGCCTTCGGCCGTCGCGGTCATGAACGAGTGCGCCATCCCGGCGCCGGCCCCGTGCGCCAGGACGACCAGTGCGGTGGCGCCCGCCGGCGTCGTCAGCAACGCCGACACGCGCTCGCCGTCGCCGACCTCGATGCCGATCCGCTCTGCATTCGTCGCCATGTCTGCTCAGTCGTCGACGAAGCCGGCCTTGTAGAAGCTCCAGGCGTTGCCGTCGTGCAGGTAGAACGCGCCGTCGGCGCAGAAGTCCTTGCCGGGGAAGAACTCGCGGTAGGCGTGCGGCACGAGGCGCGACAGCTGCTCGTCGCTCAGCTCGTCGAACTGCTCGGGGGTGATCGGCTGGCCGACCTTGAGCCGCGGCGTCGTCATGCGCTCACTGCCTTCTTCAGCCGGCGCCGCCCGTGAAGGCGCGCACGGCGCGCTGCACGGCGCCGAAGTCGGTGAGGGCGACGAAGGCCACGCCGGCGACGGCGCCCGAGAGATGCGCGTCGTGGTTGATCCGGCCCTTGCCGCGCCGCGACGAATACCAGGTGTAGGCGAGGTAGGCGAGGGCGAACAGCGGCGCCGGGATGGGCACCGGGATCGGCAGGATGAAGATCGAAGAGGTCGGGAAGTGGAGGATCGAGGCGAACAGCACCGCCAGGATGGCGCCGGACGCGCCGAGCGTCGCGTAGGCGGGGTCGTGGCGGTGCTTGATCCACGTGCCGGCGTCGCTCGCCAGCAGGCCGATCACGTAGAGAGCGAGGAAGCGGCCGCTGCCGATCTCGCGCTCGAGGCCGAAGGCGAAGGCCCAGAACGTGAAGGCGTTGAAGAGCAGGTGCGCGTAGTCGGCGTGGACGAAGCCGCTGCTTACGAGGGTCGCGTACTCGCGCCGCCGCACGAGCCAGTGGGGCCGAAAGAGGCTCCGCTCGATCATGGCCGGGGCCGCCGTCAGCCCCAGCACGCTCGCGACCAGGATCGCGGCGAGCAGGACGCTCGAGACCGGCGCTCCGTGGCTGAAGGCGAGCAGGCTGTCCATCGGCGGGGTCAGACGCCGTGGATCAGGGCCAGGCCGGGCACCGGCCAGTCGTCGATTGCGACGAGTCGGCCGCTGCCCGACAGCGTCACGTAGGCCGTGCGCCGGTCCTTGCCGCCGAAGCAGAGGTTGGTGGTGAAGCGGTCGGGCAAGGGCACGTGGCTCGCCGTCCGGCCGTCGGGCGAGATGACGGTGATGCCGCCGTGGATCAGGGTCGCGATGCAGACGTTGCCGAAGGCGTCGACCGCCATCGAATCGAAGCGCTGGTAGTGGCCACCCGGGCAGGCAGCGACCATGCGCCCGCCGTGCGGCGACGGCCAGGGGTCGTGCCGTGCCTGGCCGGGCCCGGCGAGGTCGAAGGCCCACAGGCGCGCGCCCTCGGTCTCGGCGTAGTAGAGCGTCTGCCCGTCGGGCGAGAGGGCGATGCCGTTCGGCGTGAGCACCGGACGGGCGATGACGCTGGCGGCGCTGCCGTCGCTGCGGCCGTAGAAGACGCCGCCGCGGTCCATCTCGGTTGGGCGCACCTTGCCGAGGTCGGTGAAGTAGAAGCCGCCGTGCGCGTCGAAGACGATGTCGTTCGGGCCGCGCAGGGCGAGTCCGTCGACGCTGTCGTACATGCGCTCGAAGCGGCCCGTGGCCAGGTCGACGCGCTCGATGCGGCCGCCGGAGTAGTCGTCGGCCTGGCCGATCGGTCGGTGGCAGCCGTCGAACTCGGTCTGCCAGCGAAAGCCGCCGTTGTTGCACACGTAGACGGCGCCGTCCGGCCCGATCGCCGCGCCGTTCGGCCCGCCGCCGAGGTCGGCGACGACGCGCACGGTGCCGTCGGGCGTGACCCGGCTGAGCGTGCCGCGGGCGATCTCGACGAGCAGGATCGAGCCGTCGTCGAGAGCGACCGGCCCTTCGGGAAACTGCAGGCCGCTGGCGATTTCACGGATCTTCATGGCGTTCTCCCCCGGGTGCTTCATCACTGCCGACATTTCCCATCGTCATGGGCGCCATTCTGGCCGCCGGACGAGCCGCCGAGGCGTAAGGTGTCCGCCATGCGCATCGCTACCTGGAACATCAACAACGTCCAGCGCCGGCTGCCGCTCCTGCTCGCCTGGCTCGAGGCGACGCGGCCGGACGTCGTCGCGCTGCAGGAGCTGAAGGTCACGGGGGCCGAATTCCCGCGCGACGCCATCGCCGCGGCGGGCTACGGCTCGGTGTGCGCCGGCCAGCGCACGTGGAACGGCGTGGCGCTGCTCGCGCGCGGCGCCGAGCCGGTGCTCGTCCGCCGCGCCCTGCCCGGCGATGCCGCCGACAAGCAGGCCCGCTACATCGAGGCGGCGGTGGCGGGGGTCGTGGTGGCCTCGATCTACCTGCCGAACGGCAACCCGCAGCCGGGCCCCAAGTTCGACTACAAGCTGGCCTGGTTCGAGCGGCTGAACGCGCACGCGGCGTCGCTGTGGTCGAGCGGCCATCCGGTGGTGCTGGCCGGCGACTTCAACGTCGTGCCGACCGACGACGACATCTACTCGCCCGCGTCCTGGCTGGCCAACGCGCTGCTCCAGCCGGAGCCGCGCGCCGCCTATCGCGAGCTGCTCGACCAGGGCTGGACCGATGCGCTGCGCACGTGCCACCCGACGGACCGGATCTACACCTTCTGGGACTACAAGCGCAACCGCTGGGCCCGCGACGCGGGCCTGCGCATCGATCACCTCCTGCTGAGCAAGGACCTCGCCGCGAGGCTGGCCGATGCCGGCGTCGACCGCGAGCTGCGCGGCATGGAAGACGCGAGCGATCACGCGCCGGCGTGGGCGCTGTTGTCGACCGGCCCTACGCCGGGCGGGCGGCGCCAAGGCGGCCGAGCAAGCCGGCGCAGGTCGCCACGATGTGCGCCGGCTCCGCGGGCTTGGCCAGGTAGGCGACGAAACCGCCGGCGAGCGCCTGGCGGCTGTCTTCGGGGCGGGCGAATGCGGTGAGGGCGATCACCGGCACCCCGCTCGTCTCGCGCACGCGCCGCAGCAGCTCGTAGCCGTCGACGTGCGGCAGGCCGATGTCGCACAGCATCAGCATCGGGACCTCGCGCTTCAGCTGGGCGAGCGCTTCGTCGGCATCGCGTGCCGTAGAGACGATCGCGCCGTACTGGCGCAGCACCGAAGCCACGACCTCCAGCCCTTCGTCGTCGTCGTCGACGACGAGGACCCGCGCGCCGCGCAGCGTCGGTGCCTCGTCGCGTTGCGGCAGGACGTTGCTGCCCAGTTCACCCCAGGCCGAGAGCGCCGGCTCCGGCACGCGGGCATGGTGCAGGGGCAGGCGCACGGTGAACACCGCGCCCTTGCCCGGGCCGTCGCTGTGCGCCTCGATGCCGCCGCCGTGCATCTCGAGCAGGCTCCGGGTGATGGACAAGCCGAGGCCGAGGCCGCCGTGGCGGCGCGTGGGCGAGCTGTCGGCCTGCGAGAAGCGCTGGAACATGCGCGGCAGGAACTCGGCCTTGATGCCGATGCCGGTGTCGCTGACGGTGACCGTGGCCTGGCCGGCGTCGGCCCACGCCTCGATGCTCACGCTGCCGCCGGCGGGCGTGAACTTGACGGCGTTGGCCAGCAGGTTCCACAGCACCTGCTGCAGCCGGGACGGATCGCAGTCGATGAGGAAGGAGGGCGCCGTGGCCGGCCCGTGCAGGGCCACGCGCTTTTTCGCCGCATCCATCTTCACCGCCTCGATCGCGGCCGTGAGGGGCCGCGCCAGCGGCACGCGCTGGATCTCGAGCCGCACCTTGCCCGACATCACGCCGTTCATGTCGAGCAGGTCGGCGATCAGCTGCGCCTGGGCCCGGGCACTGCGCACGATGCGCTCGGCGGCCTCGACCACCGCCTCGCCCTCGAGGCGGCCGCTGCGCAGCAGCTCCGACCAGCCGAGGATGGCGTTGAGCGGCGTCCGCAGCTCGTGGCTGAGGGTGGCGAGGAACTCGTCCTTCAGGCGGGCCGCGCGCTCGACCTCCGCGCGCGCCGCACGCTCGGAGTCGTTGAGCCGCGCCAGGCGTGCCTCGGCTTCGGTGCGGGCGCTGATGTTGCGCGTCGAGCCGACGACGACCTTCACCGTGCCGTCGGCATCGGGCACCGGGTTGAAGATGTACTCGAACCAGCCCTTCTGTCCGGTCGGGCTTTCGTAGAAGGTCTCGCCGCGGACCTGGGTCCGAGTCTCGATCACCTGGCCGATTTCACGGTGCAGCCGCGCCGCCGTCTCGGCCGGGTACGGCAGCTCGAAGAGGGTCTTTCCGACCACGGCCTCGAGGGGCATGCCGAGCAGGTCGAGCAGGGGCTTGTTGGCGTAGGTGAAGCGGTGCCCGCTGTCGAACACGTAGGCGAAGTCCTCGATCGAGGAGAGCACGGTCTCGAAGACCCGGCGCTGCGCGTCGCGACGCTCGCTTTGGATGGCGACCTGCTGTTCGGACTCGACGTGCTCGGTCACGTCGTTGCCTTCGACGAAGATTCCGAGCGTCCGGCCGTCGTGGCCGAGCACGGGCTGGTAGACGAAGTCGAGCCAGCGCTGTTCGGCCTCCGGTGCTTCGCTGCGGTGCAGGCGGACCGGGATGCGGCGGCCGACGAAAGGCTCGCCGCTCGCAAAGACCCGATCCAGGATGCCGGTGAAGCCCTGGGCGACGGTCTCGGGCAGGGCCTCGGCGACCGGCTTGCCGATGACGTCGCGCCCCCCGGTGAGCCGGTCGTAGGCCGGATTGACCAGCTTGAAGCAGTGCTGCGGCCCCTCGAGAACGGCGATGAAGCCGGGCGCCTGCTCGAACATCAGCTGGAGCAGCGCCTCGGGTGGCGTGGGCAGGCGCGGAGCGGATCGCAACATCGGGCCATTCTCGTAGGACTTTGCCGTGTCGCTGCGTCCCGTGGCTTTACGAGCTCGGCCGCCTGCCGCATCGTTCGGCCGTGCCGAACCCGCGCTCCCGCTTCGTTCGCGTGCGCGGCGCGCGCGAGCACAACCTGAAAAACGTCGACGTCGACATCCCGCGCGACGCGCTGGTGGTGTTCTGCGGCGTCTCCGGCTCCGGCAAGTCGTCGCTCGCCTTCGGCACGCTGTTCGCGGAAGCGCAGCGGCGCTACTTCGAGTCGGTGGCGCCGTACGTGCGTCGCCTGATCGACCAGGTCGGCGTGCCGCAGGTCGACTCCATCGAGGGCCTGCCGCCGGCGGTGGCGCTGAAGCAGCAGCGCGGCACGCCGAGCGGGCGCTCGTCCGTCGGCAGCGTCACGACCCTGTCGAGCCTGGTCCGCATGCTCTATTCGCGGGCCGGGACCTACCCGCCGCGCCAGCCGATGCTCTACGCCGAGGACTTCTCGCCGAACACGACGCAGGGCGCGTGCCCGAACTGCCACGGGCTCGGCCGCGTGTACGCGGTGACCGAGCAGTCGCTCGTCCCCGACCCGTCGCTCACCATCCGCGAGCGGGCGATCGCCGCCTGGCCACCGGCCTGGCACGGGCAGTACCTGCGCGACAACGAGGTAAGCCTCGGCCACGACGTCGACACGCCGTGTCGCGAGCTGCGGAAGAAGGTGCGCGACTGGATCCTCTTCACCGACGAGCAGCCCACGGTCCCGGTCTACGCCGGCTTCACGCCGGCCGAGACGCGCGCCGCGCTGCGCCGCAAGACCGAGCCGAGCTACCACGGCACGTTCACGGGCGCGCGCCGCTACGTGCTGCACACCTTCGCGACGACGCAGAGCGCCCTCATGAAGAAGCGGGTGGCCCGCTTCATGGTCGGCAGCGCGTGCCCGGCGTGCGCCGGCAAGCGGCTCAAGGCCGAGGCGCTGGCCGTCACCTTCGCCGGCGTCGACATCGGCACCCTGTCGCGCATGTCGCTCGACCGGGCCGGGGCCCTGCTCGCACCGGCAGCGGCCGGCCGCTTCGCGGATGCGGGCGTCGACGAAGGCACGGACGGCGCGACCCTGAGCCGGGTCGAGGCCAGGCGCGACACGGCCCGGCGCGTCGCTGCCGGCGGCTCGTCGCACGCCGGCGCCGCCGACGTCCGCCGCACGCCCAACCTGTCGGAGGAAAAGCGCATCGCCGCGCAGCGCCTGACCGCCGACATCACCGCGCGCATCGCCACCCTGCAGGCGCTCGGCCTCGGCTACCTCTCGCTCGACCGCAGCACGCCGACGCTGTCGCCCGGCGAGCTGCAGCGGCTGCGCCTGGCGACCCAGATCCGCTCCAACCTGTTCGGCGTCGTCTACGTCCTCGACGAGCCCACCGCCGGCCTGCACCCGGCGGACGGCGAAGCCCTCCTGCTCGCCCTCGATGCCCTCAGGCACTCGGGCAACTCGGTCTTCGTGGTCGAGCACGACCTCGACATGATGCGACGCGCCGACTGGCTCGTCGATGTGGGCCCGGCGGCCGGAGAGCAGGGCGGCGAGGTCCTGTACAGCGGCCCGCCGGCAGGGCTGAAGGACGTGGCTGCTTCGCGCACCGCGGCGCACCTGTTCGCACCGAAGGCCGCGCCCGGTCGAGTGGGGCGCGAGCCGGGCGGCTGGCTCGAGCTGCGCGGCGTGACGCGTAACAACCTGAAGGATCTCGACGCCCGTTTTCCGCTCGGCGTCTTCACGTCGGTGACCGGCGTGTCGGGGTCGGGCAAGTCGAGCCTGATCAGCCAGGCTCTGGTCGAGCTGGTCTGTGCCCACCTCGGTCACGAGCCCGCGCCGGGCGAGGACGACGGCGAGGCGCACGAGCCGACCGTCGCGGAGGAGACGCGTGGCGAGATCGCTTCGGGGATGGACCGGCTCCGCCGCCTGGTCCGGGTCGACCAGAAGCCGATCGGCCGCACGCCGCGCTCGAACCTCGCCACCTACACGGGGGTGTTCGTTCACGTGCGCAAGCTCTTCGCCGCGACGAAGGCGGCTCGGGCGCGTCGCTACGACGCCGGGCGCTTCTCCTTCAACGTCGCCAAGGGCCGCTGCCCGACCTGCGAAGGCGAGGGCTTCGTCAGCGTCGAGATGCTTTTCATGCCCAGCGTCTACGCGCCGTGCCCGGCCTGCCACGGCGCCCGCTACAACGAGGCGACGCTGGCGATCGAATGGAACGGCCGCAGCATCGCCGACGTGCTGCGCATGACCGTCGACGAGGCGGCGGCGTTCTTCGCCGGCGAGGCGAGCGTGCGCCGCCCGCTCGAGCTGCTGGGCGAGATCGGCCTCGGCTACCTCCGCCTCGGCCAGCCGGCGACCGAGCTCTCCGGCGGCGAGGCGCAGCGCATCAAGCTCGCCACCGAGCTGCAGCGGGCGCAGCGCGGGCAGACGCTCTACGTCCTCGACGAGCCGACCACCGGCCTGCACGCCGACGACGTCGACAAGCTCCTGGTGCAGCTGCACGGCCTCGTCGATGCCGGCAACACGGTCATCGTCGTCGAGCACGACATGAGGGTCGTGGCCGGCAGCGACTGGGTCGTCGACATCGGTCCGGGCGCCGGTGACGAAGGCGG
Source organism: Rhizobacter sp. (assembly GCF_031412495.1). Classification (GTDB taxonomy): domain Bacteria; phylum Pseudomonadota; class Gammaproteobacteria; order Burkholderiales; family Burkholderiaceae_C; genus Schlegelella_A. Next base: position 15,415 of record NZ_JANODC010000544.1, read on the forward strand.
GCGCATCGTCGCGAGCGGCAGCCCGCGCGCCGTCGCCGCCGCCGCCGACAGCCGGACCGGCCCCTACCTGCGCCCCTACGTCTGAGGCGCGGCCGGCCCGCGCGGCAGGGCGACGCGGAACACCGTGTCGCGCCCCGGCTCCGACTCGACGTCGACCCGGCCGCCGTGCGCAAGCACGATCTGCTGCACGATGTAGAGGCCGATGCCGAGCCCTGCGTCGACGCCGGCCTGCGTCCGGCCGCTGCGGAACGGATCGAAGATGTGCGGGCGGACGTCGGCAGGAATGGTGCCGGCATTGGTCACCGACAGCACCGCCACCGACCCCGCGCTGCCGTCGAGGCTGACCCGTACCGGCCGGTCCGGGTCGCCATGGCGAAGGGCGTTGCCGATCAGGTTCGAAGCCACTTGCGCCAGCCGGTCGGCATCCCATTCGCCCTGGCCGTCACCGCTCTGCTGCCACTCGATCACGCGCCCGGGCCAGGCGCTCCGGCTCTCGTGGCCGAGGCGCTGCAGCATCGCGCCGAGGTCGAGCGGCTGGCGCTGCACGGCGATGCCGCCGGCCAGGCGGGCCCGAGCCAGGTCGAGCAGGTCGCCGATCATCCGGCTCATGCGCTTGCCGGTCTGCACGATGCGGCCTGCCGCCTCGCGCGTGGCGTCGGTCTCGGCGCGCCGCTCGAGCACCATCGCCGACATCAGCACCGCGCTGAGCGGCCCGCGCAGGTCGTGGCCGAGCATCGCCATCAGCATCTCGCTGAGGCGCAGCGTCTCGGTCCGTTCCAGCAGCTGCTGGGCGAGCTGCTGCTTCTGCCGGTGCAGCTGGAAGAACACCTCGGCCTTGTTGATGAGGACGCGCGGCTCGATCGGCTTGTGCAGGAAGTCGACGGCGCCGCTGTCGTAGCCCTTGAAGACACGGCGCTGGTCGTGCTCGCCGGCGGTGACGAAGATGATCGGCACGTGCCGCGTCCGCTCGCTGCTGCGCATGCGCTCGGCGAGCTCGAAGCCGTCCATGTCGGGCATGTGCACGTCGAGCAAGGCGAGCGCCACCTCGTGCTGCTGCAGCAGCTCGAGGGCTTCGGGCCCGGAGCGGGCGAGGAGCAGCTCCAGCCCGGGGCGGCGGAGCAGGGCGGCGAGGACGAGCAGGTTCTCGTCGTTGTCGTCGACGAGCAGGCATTTCACCGGGTCCGTGGCCGGCAGTTCGGGCAGGGGCAGGCGAACCGGTACGCTCCTCGGGCGCGGGTCGTGGACGGGATCGGTGGACAAGGGAAGTCGGGGCGGCAGTCGCGGAGGAAGCGATTGTCAGGGGCCGAGCAGCCGGCCGCGTCCTCGCCCCGCCGAACGGGGGCCTGCCCAGCGGCGACGGAACCGGCATCATGGACTGCGGGCTCGCGCGATCGGGCCTTCCCGCTTGCCCTCCCCACCTGGACCCTCGGCATGATCGACCTGCGCTCCGACACCGTCACCCGCCCTTCCGCCGCGATGCGCCAGGCCATGGCCGCCGCTTCCGTCGGCGACGACCAGTACGGCGAGGACCCGAGCGTCAACGCGCTGCAGGCGCGCGTCGCCGGCCTGCTCGGCAAGGAAGCGGCGCTCTGGCTGCCGAGCGGGACGATGGCCAACCAGGTCGCGCTGCGCGTGCTCACCCGGCCCGGCGACGACGTGATCGTGGGCCGCGAGAGCCATGCCGTGTGGCACGAGACGGGCGGCTCGGCGGCCAACGCCGGCGTGCAGTTCACCGAAGCCGGCAGCGACGGAACCTTCGACGCCGACGACTTCCTCGCCGCCGTGAAGCCGCGCGAGCACGGGATCTACCCACCGACGACGCTGGTCGAGATCGAGAACACGCACAACCGCGGCGGCGGCCTCGTCTTCCCGCAGGCCGCGGCCGACGCCGTCTGCGCCGCGGCACGACGGCTCGGCATCGCCACCTTCCTCGACGGGGCCCGGCTCTGGAACGCGGCCGTCGCGAGCGGCCTGGCGGTCGATGCCCTCGCCGCCCCGTTCGATCTCGTCGCCGTGTCGCTGTCGAAGGGCCTCGGCGCGCCGGGCGGCTCGCTGCTCGCCGGCAGTCGCGACCTGATCGGGCGCGCCGTCCGGCACCGCCGCATGCTCGGCGGCGCGATGCGCCAGGTCGGCATCTTCGCCGCTGCCGGCACCCATGCGCTCGACCATCACCTGCCCGATCTCGCCGCCGACCACGAGAACGCGCGCCTGATCGGCACGCGGCTGGCGCAGGGGCCCGGCATCGAGCTCGACCTCGCCACGGTGCAGACGAACATCGTCGTGTTCGACCTCGCCGCCGGCGCGCCCGATGCCGCGGCGGTCGTGGCCGCCGCCCGCGCCGGCGGCGTCCTCGTCAATGCCCTGGGCGCTCGCCGGGTCCGCGTCCTCACCCATCGCGACGTGACCCGGGCGCAATGCCTCGAGGCGGCCGGGGTCCTCGCCGCTGCCGCCGCGGGATGACGCGGCGCCGCCTCAGTCGCGCAGCAGGATCCAGGTCGGCGCGTGGTCGCTCGGCTTCTCGCGCGCGCGCACCTCGCGGTCGACGCCGGCCTGCTCGAGGCGGGCCGCCGCCGCCGCGTTGAGCAGCAGGTGGTCGATGCGCAGGCCCGAGTTGCGGGCGAAGCGGTTGCGGAAGTAATCCCAGTAGGTGTAGATCGGCTCGCCGTGGTGGAGCGAGTCGATGGCGTCGGTCCAGCCCTGCTCGAGCACGCGCCGCCAGGCGGCGCGACTCTCCGGCTGGAGCAGGGCGTCGTCCTTGTACGAGCGCGGCGAGTAGATGTCGCCGACCTCGTCCGTGGCGACGACGTTGTAGTCGCCGGCGAGCACCACGGTCCGCGTATCGCCGATCAGGCTGGCGGCGTGCTCGCGCAGGCGGTCGAACCAGGCCAGCTTGTAGTCGAACTTCGGCCCCGGCTGCGGGTTGCCGTTGGGCAGGTAGATCGAGGCGACGACGACGCCGTGCGCCTCGGCCTCGATGTAGCGGCTGTGCGTGTCGTCCGGATCGCCGGGCAGGCCGCGCCGTCGCTCCCGCAGCCCGCCGCCCCGGGCCAGGATGGCGACGCCGTTGAAGCCCTTCTGCCCATGCCAGACGGCGCTGTAGCCGGCCTCGCGCAGCGCGTCGACGGGAAAGGTCTCGTCGGAGGTCTTCAGCTCCTGCAGGCAGGCGATGTCGGGGGCGGATCCGGCCAGCCACTCGAGGAGACGGGGCAGTCGGGCGGTGATGCCGTTGACGTTGAAGGTGGCGATCTTCATGGGCACGGGTTCAGGTAGGGCAACTCCGACGCGCCCACGGGCCCGCGTCGGCCACGATCATCAGGCCTCGTTCCACTGCGCCGGTCCGGCACGGCGCTGACACTGCGGCACGGCGCTCCACCGGCGCTTCCATGCTTCTCATCGTCAGGGGACCTCTCATGAAACTTCTGCCTCGACTCATTCTCGCCTGCGCCACGGTGGCGACCTGCACCGTCGCCGGTGCGCAGACCTTCGACGCGGCCGCCGACCAGGATCGCCGCGCGCGCAACCGCGAGGAGGCGCTGAGCAAGTACCGCGCGGCAGCGCAGGATCGCCCGTCGGCCCGCACCGACCGCGTCGACGACCGCAGGGGCTCCGGCGGCGGCCCCACCCTCGGCGACCGCACCCGCACCGTCGGCAAGTCGGTCCGTAACTTCACGCACCGCCAGGCCGAGAAGGCGCGCAACTTCTCCGAGAAGCAGGATCGTCGCTGGGGCAATCGCAACAGCGCGAACCGGCAGGGCACGAACCGGAACAAGACGGGCGGCACGCCGGACTGAGCCGCGACGACCGCGACGGCGCTCAGGGCGCCGGGTCGATCGCCGCCAGCGCCTGCTCGATCGGCGCCGGCTCGCGCGGCCGGACCAGGCGCGCGGCCTCGGCCCCGCCGCGCAGGAAGACCAGCGTCGGCCACAGCTTCACGCCGAACGTGCGGCCGAGGCCGCGCCCGCTGCCGTCCTCGATGCGCAGGTGGCGCACCGCCGGGTGGGCTGCCATGGCGATGGCGATGGCCGGCTGCGCCGCCCGGCAGAAGCCGCACCACGGCGTTCCGAACTCGATCAGGCACGGGCCGGCGAGCGCGTCGATCTCTTCGCGTGTCGGCTCGGCGGTCTCGTAGGGCGTGGGACTCATGGAAACAGCGTCGTCGGGGTGACGGGCTGCAGCAATCGACACGCCTGTCGCGCCGCGGCAGCCTGACCCGACGCGGCCATCGACACGTTCAGGAGCCCGCGTCCCAGCAGCGTCCCGCCGCCATGCAGTTGCGGACGAACACCCAGCCGCCTCCCGGTTGCGCCTGGAAGAACAGGTTCACCGGATGGGTGTGCGGGCCCCGGGTCTGCGAGTCACCGTCGACAGGCACCACCGTGCTGAACATGACGCCGCGATTGCCGTCGCCCTGCACTGTCGCTTCGAGCTGGCGCGTGCCCAGCGGCGTGCCGGTGGCCCCGTCATCGACCTTGAGCGATAGCTGCGCGACGCTCGACCTGCCATCCCAGCTCAGCGCTCCCGCGTAACGCAGGGCCTCGTCGCGCCAGGCCACGTTCATGCGCAGCGGCGTTGCGGCCGCGACCTGCAGCGGCGACGGTGCCGGCACGGGAAGGGGAGCCGGCCCTGGTGCATCGCCTTCGGTCTCGGTCCAGAGGCCGATCGCGGCCAGGGCAGCCACGACCACGGCGGTGCCGACGAGGACGTTGCGCACGCCGTGCCCTCGGGCCGGCGCAGGCGCGGGAGGCGCCGGCGGCGGCTGCGGTGCCGGCGGCCGCGGTGCAGGAGGCGGAGCGGGCACCGGTGTCGGCGCCGGGCCGGGTCCGGGCGCCGGCGGCCCCGGCGGCACGATGCCCGCGATCGCGGCGCAGAAGAGCTCGAACTCCGGCGTCGAGGCCTCGCCGCTCCAGCGCGAGAGGTCGGCCGCCTGGACCCGGCGGAACTCGAGGGGGATCTTGAGCCCGGGGTCGAGCACGGCCGGGATGAGGACCCGGCGCTCCATCGCCTCGGACGCTTCGTTCTTGACCCAGCTCGAGGCGGTGGAGGCCTGCGTCCACAGCACGACGACGCAGCGCGCGGCGCTCAGCGCCTCGTCGATCACCTCGTCGTACTGCCGCCCCGGCGGGATGGCGCGATCCCACCAGATCGACCAGCCACGCCGGCGCAGGGCCTCGGCGACGAGGCGGGCCCGCTCGCGGTCGGCGCTGGCATAGCTGATGAAGACGTCGCCCATCGTCGAAACTCCGGCGCCGCCGCTGCGGGCGACCGGACGGGAGCTTAACGCCGGAGGCGGCGCCGCCCGGGCCTCAGCGCAGCGGCTTGCGCTCCGGACCGGCGTCGTCCACCGAGCCGGTCAGGGCGTCTCCGACGGCCTTGCAAACCGCGCTACCGGTTTCCCACGCGCGGCCCCTTCCGACACCGCGACTTCGGGCCGCCGCTTACGATGCCGCGATGCCCCCCCAGGACCCCAGCGCACCCGTCGACGCGATGGCGCCCAGGGCCCGCCGGGGCGGGCGCGTCGCCGCGTGGATCCTTCTCGCGCTGGTGCTGCTCTGCCTGGTGGGGGTGGCGGCGCACCCGTGGTGGCTGGCGCCCGCCGCCTCGCGCTACCTGAGCTCGACGGCGGGCCGCGAGGTCCACTTCGACGCCGTGCGGCTCGGCTTCGGCGACGGCTTCGCGCCGCGCGTGCACCTGCGCGGCGTGCGCGTCGAGAACGCGCCCTGGGCCGAGACGAAGCGGCCCTTCGCCGTCTTCGATGCCGTCGACTTCGAGTTCACCGGCGAGCGCAGCGAAGGGCGCTGGGTCGTCTCCCGCGTGCGCCTCACGAACGGCGAGGTCAACCTGGAGCGCCATCCGGACGGCCGCCGCAACTGGCGCCTGCGCCGGCCCGACGATCGCGGCCGCGGCAACTACTGGTTCGCGGTGCTGGAGGCGCAACGCACGTCGCTGACGTTCCTCCATCGGGAGCTCGGGCTGGCGCTGCGCGCCAGGTCGAGCCCTGCCGAAGCGGCGCCTGCCGGTGCCGCCGGCGTCGATTCCCTGCTCCCGGACCGGATCGATTTCGATGGCTCGTACCGCGGCGTCGACTATCGCGGCAGCACGCTCGCCGGCGGTGCCATCAGCCTGCTGAAAAGCGGCCTCTGGTTTCCGCTGCGTGGCCACGTCGAGATCGAAGGGCTGCGCATCGAGCTCGACGGCCGCGCCGCCGACCTCCTGCGCGAGACGCGCCTCGATGCGCGCATGCAGCTCGCCGGCAGGTCACTGACGACCCTGGCGCCTTGGATCGGCAGCCGCCACGGTACGCCGAAGGCGCTGCGCGCCACCGGCCGGCTGAGCGTCGAGCCCGGGCGCGTCGCACTCGCCGATGCGCAGGCCAAGGTCGGAGCCACCGACCTCGCTGGCGCGCTTGCCTGGTCGCGCGAGGAGCAGCGGCATCGCCTGCGTGCCGACCTGCGCAGCGAATCCGCCGACTTCGCCGACCTGAGCTGGCTGGCCGGCCGGGCGGCGCCGGTCTCGGCCCGGGCGGCCTCGGCGGTGCGCCCGGCCCCGGTCGCCGCACGGGCCGTGCCGGCGCAGCCGGCCAGTGCGCCGGATGGCGCGTCGAAGGCCCGCACCTGGGACGCCGAGCTGAGCTACGCGGCGAAGCGGCTTCGCGTCGCCGAGGCTCCCGTCGTGCAGAGCCTGGCGGCGCAGGCGAAGCTGCTCGACGGCCGGCTCGACGTCTCCTCGCTCGACCTCGGGCTGGCCGGGGGGCATGCCACCGGCAGCGTCAGCGCCGACCTGCGCGAGCCGGTGCCTGCGGGCGAAGCCCGGCTCGCCTGGCGCGGCATCCGGCTGGAGTCGCTGCTGCCGCCGCTCGATGCCAGCCGCAGGATCTCAGGCACGTTGCAGGGGCGCGCGGCCCTCGCTGCGAAGGGCGCCGGCGTCGATGCCCTGCTCGCCAGCGCCG
>NZ_JANODC010000545.1:0-39123 GCF_031412495.1 Rhizobacter sp.
GCGAGGTCGCGACCGGCTAGGCCGGCGGTTTCCTGCGGCGGCATCCGGTACATCATCAGATGATAGGTGAAGTCGGCGAGCGGGTGGCCGAGCGTCGACAGCTCCCAGTCGAGCACGGCGACGACGCGCGGCTGGTCCGGATCGAAGACGAGGTTGTCGAGCCGGTAGTCGCCGTGCACCACGCGCGCCTGCGACGCGTCGCGCGCGCTCGCCGGGATGTTTTCCGGCAGCCAGTCGATGAGCCGGTCCATGGCGTCGATGGGCTCCGTGATCGAAGCCTGGTACTGCTTGGTCCAGCGCCCGATCTGGCGCTCGAAATAGTTGCCGGGCTTGCCGTAGCCAGCCAGCCCGACCGCAGCCGGATCGACCGAATGCAGGGCGGCGATGACGCGGTTCATCTCGTCGTAGATCGCGGTCCGGCCGGCGCGGTCGAAGGCGGGCAGGGACTGGTCCCAGAAAACGCGGCCCTCGACGTACTCCATGACGTAGAAGGCGCGGCCGATGACACTCTCGTCCTCGCACAGGACGTGCATGCGCGGCACCGGCACGTCGGTGTCGGCGAGGCCGCGCATGACCGTGAACTCGCGGTCGACGGCGTGCGCCGAGGGCAGCAGCTTCGACGCCGGCCCGGGCTTGGAGCGCATGACATAGGCGCGAGCGGGCGACACCAGCTTGTACGTGGGGTTCGACTGGCCGCCCTTGAACTGCTCGACCGCGAGTGGGCCGGCGAAGCCGGGCAGGTGCGCGAGCAGGTAGCGCTCGAGCGCGGCGAGGTCGAAGGCGTGCTGCTCGGCGACCGGCTTGGTGCCGGTGTTGGCTTCGGGCTGGGTCATGGATCGATTGGAGGCGCGGGCGGCGAACGCTGCAATCCCTGCCGACCCCCGGTCAGCGCTTCGCGATCGCCAGCAGCTTGTCCTTCGACAGGACGACCAGCCGGGTCGGCTCGATGCGCACGGCGCCGTCGCGCTCGAAGCCCTTCAGCTCCTGGTTGACGCGCTGCCTGGAGGCGCCGAGCAGCTGGGCGATGTCTTCCTGGGCCAGCTGCAGGCCGATCCGGATCTCGTCGCCGTGCTCGACGCCGTAGCTGCGCGCGAGCAGCAGGATCTGCTTGGCCAGGCGGGCCGAGAGCGGCCGCGTGTTGAGGTCCTCGACGGCGTCGAAGAGCAGCCGCAGGCGCCGGCAGTTGAGGCGCAGCAGGGCGTCGTAGAGCTCGACGTGCTGCGCCAGCAATTCCTTGAAATCCGGGCGGCGGACGACCAGCAGCGTCGTCTCGCCATGGGCGTGCGCGTCGTGCGTGCGCGGCATGCCGTCGAAGAGCGAGATGTCGCCGAACCAGGTGCCCGGCTCGACGTAGGTCAGCGTGACCTGCTTGCCGGACAGCGACACCGAGCTCACGCGCACCGCGCCGAGGGCGACGCCGCACCATTCCTCGGCCGGCGCACCGCGCGCCGAGAGGATGGCGCCGTCGTGCAGGCGCCGCACGATGGCGCGGGCCAGGATGGCTTCCTGAAGCGGAGAGGAGAGTCTGGAGAACCACGGGCCCGAGGCGATGTTCGACTGCTCGTCGATTGTAAGAATCGGGGCGTGCATGCCGGTCGCTGAGGTGACAGCGCGCGTCTGGTCGGGTCGGGGCGAGCCGCGCCCTCAGCGGAAGCGCGGCGCGCGCTTTTCCAGGAAGGCGGCCAGCCCCTCCTCGCCGTTGGCGTGGAAGAGCTTGTCGATGAACTGGTCGCGCTCGACGGCGAGCTGCTCGTGCAGCGAGCGGCGGGGTGCCTGCTCCAGGAGTTCCTTGGTGCAGGCCATGGCGTTCGGCGCCATCTCGGCGAGGCGCTCGCCGAGCGCGAGCGCCTCGGCGAGGGCCGAGCCGGGCGGCGTCACCGCCGTCACCAGGCCGTGCGCATGGAGGAGAGGGGCGCTGATCGGCTCGGCGAGCCAGAGCAGGCGCTGCGCGAAGGGCCGCGGCAGGGCCCGGGCCAGGCTCCAGGTGGCGCCGCCGTCGGGCGTCAAGCCCAGCTTGCCGTACGACATGGTGAAGCGGGCGTCTTCGGCGGCGACGATCAGGTCGCAGGCGAGGGCGATCGAGAAGCCCGCTCCGGCGGCAGCGCCTTCGACCGCCGCGATGACCGGCTTGGGGTAGACGCGGATCGCCTCGATCCACTGGTGCAGGTGCTCGAGCATGCGCCGCTGGGCGTCGGGCCCGGAGCGCCGCCGCTCCGCCAGCCCCTGCAGGTTGCCGCCGGCGCAGAAATGGGCGCCGTCGCCGCGCAGCACGACGGCGCGGACCTCGTCGTCCGATTCGGACGAGTCGAGCGCCTCGATGCCGGCGGCGACGACCTGCGCCGACAGCGTGTTGCGCGTCGCCGGATCGCTGATCGTCAGCACGAGGGTCGTGCCGCGGCGTTCGGTCAGAAGCTCGGAAGGCATCCCGTCGGTCCTTTCTAGAGACGAGCCAGGCGCTCGACCGCGGAAACCAGGGTCTCGTCTTTCTTGGCGAAGCAGAAGCGGGCGATGTGCTGTTCGAAGCCGTCGGCATAGAACGCCGACAGGGGGATCGCCGCGACGCCGATCTCGACCGTCAGCCAGCGGCAGAACTCGGCCTCCGGCAGGTCGCTGACTGCCGAATAGTCGACGCATTGGAAGAACGTGCCCTGGCAGGGCAGCGGCTTCAGGCGCGTGCGCGCCAGGCCGGCCGCGAAGAGGTCGCGCTTGGCTCGGTAGAAGGCGGGCAGGGCGAGATGGTGCGTGCCGCTTCCCATGTAGGCCGCCAGCCCGTGCTGCATCGGCGTGTTCACCGTGAAGACGTTGAACTGGTGCACCTTGCGGAACTCGGCCATCAGGGCGGCCGGGGCGACGGCGTAGCCGACCTTCCAGCCGGTGACGTGGTACGTCTTGCCGAAGCTCGAGACGATGACGGTGCGCGCCGCGAGCTCGGGGAAGCGCGCCACGCTCTGGTGCTCGCCGCCGTACACCATGTGCTCGTAGACCTCGTCGCTGATCACCACGACCTGCGTGTCCCGCAGCAGCGCCTCGAGCCGCGACAGCTCCGCCGCGGACCAGAGCGTTCCGCTCGGGTTGTGCGGCGAGTTGATGAGGATGAGGCGGGTCTTCGGCGTGAGCGCAGCAGCGATGCGGTCGAAGTCGGGCGCGAAGGTGCCGGGCACGAGCGGAACGCGGACCACCGTGCCGCCGGCCAGCTCGATGTTCGGGGCATAGCTGTCGTACGAGGGCTCCAGGACGATGGCCTCGTCGCCCGGGCCCACGAACGCGAGCACCGCGTTGATGATGGCCTGCGTCGCGCCTGCGGTGACGGTGATCTCGGTCGCCGGGTCGTAGCGCCGCCCGTACATCGACTCGATCTTGGCGGCAATGCGCTCGCGCAGGAGGGGAATGCCTGCCATCGGCGGGTACTGGTTGAGGCCGCTGCGCATCGCGGCGGCCACGGCCTCGACCAGGGCCGGATCGCAGTCGAAGTCCGGAAAGCCCTGGCCCAGGTTGACGGCGCCGTGCTCCGTCGCCAGCGTCGACATGACCGTGAAGATTGTCGTGCCGACGGTGGGGAGGCGGCTCTGCACGGCGGGCGTGTGCGGGGCGAGGGGAGTGCGGTCGTTCATGTGTGCGCGGGTCAGAGCTGGTAGTCGTCGGCCTCGCCCGACATCGCCCGCTCGACGAGCGGGCGGGTCAGGCGGTCGGAGGTCATCTCGGCGAAGGCGTAAACGAAGTTGCGCAGGTAGGCGCCGCGCTTGAAGGCGACGCGGGCGACGTTCTGCCCGAACAGGTGGCCGACCGGGCGGGCGACGAGGTCCGAGCCCTGGCCCTCCTCGCGCATGGCGATCTCGGCGACGATGCCGACGCCCAGCCCCAGCCGCACGTAGGTCTTGATCACGTCGGCGTCGATCGCCTCGAGGACGATGTTCGGCTGGAGCTTGCGCGTGGCGAAGGCCTGGTCGACGCGCTTGCGCCCGGTGAACGCCGGGTGATACGAGATCAGCGGCAGCGGCGCCAGGTCCTCGAGCGAGACCCGGTCGATCGCGGCGAGCGGGTGGCCCGCCGGAAGCACCAGCACGTGCTGCCACGCATAGCAGGGCAGGGTGACCAGGTCGCCGAAGTCGTCGAGCGACTCGGTGGCCAGGCCGAAGTCGGCGACTTCCTCGTGGACCATGCGCGCGACCTGCTCCGGCGTGCCCTGGTGCAGGCTGATGTTCACCTTGGGGAAGCGCTTGCGCATCTGCGCGATAGGCACGGGGAGGAAGTAGCGGGCCTGGCTGTGCGTGGTGGCGATCGAAAGCGTGCCGGCGTCCTGCTTGGAGAACTCGTCGCCGATGCGCTTGAGGTTGCCCACCTCGCGCATGATCACCTCGATCGCCTTCAGCACCTCGCGGCCCGGTTCGGTGACGCGGCGCAGGCGCTTGCCGTGCCGGGCGAAGATGTCGACGCCGAGCTCGCCCTCGAGCTCGAGGATCGCCTTGGACACGCCCGGCTGCGACGTGAACAGCGCCTTGGCCGTTTCCGTCAGGTTGAGGTCGCGACGCACCGCCTCCTGAACGAACCTGAACTGGTGGAGGTTCATACCCCGAAGCTCTGAAGCATCGGCGGATTATTCACCCCTGCTCCGGACGGCAGCCCGCGCCATCGCCTCGATGACCTCGGGAACCTCGCCCACCGGCGGGTGGATGCGCAAGCGCAGCCGCGGGTGGCGGGCGCGCGCGGCGTCCGCCTGCCGCGGCAGGTCGTTGCGCAGGTGACCGCCGCTGCCGAGGAACAGGGGTACGACGTCGACGTCTTCGACGCCGTCGGCGGCCAGCGCGTCGACGGCGTCGCCGAGCGACGGCGCCATCAGCTCGAGGAAGGCGAGCCGGACCAGGCGGTCAGGCGCGGCGGCGCGGACGCGCTCGGCGACGGCCTCGAACGGAGCCGCCCAGCGCGGGTCGCGGGCGCCGTGCGCGAAGAGGACGATCGCCTTCGTGCTCATCGATAGCGCACCAGCCAGCTGAACGCGGCCAGCGACATCAGGAGGAAGATCGCGCCGGGCGTCGCGGCGACGATCCACGGCGTCCAGTTGCCGAGCAGGCCGAGGTGCCGGAACACGTTGTTGAGGAGCACGAAGCCGACCCCGAGCATGATCCCGGCGAACACCTTGACGCTGACGCCACCCGAGCGGTGGTGCAGGTACGCGAACGGCAGGGCGAGGCCGACCATGACGAGGCAGGCGAACGGATACAGGGCCCGCTTCCAGAACTGGATCTTCTGCACCTGCGATGCCTGCTCGTTCTCGGCCAGGTGACCGATGTAGCGCCAGAGGTCGACCGTCGACATCGTCGTGACCGGGAGGACGGCGGCGGCGACCACCTGCGGCGACAAGGTGCTGCGCCACTCGAGGCGCGCCAGTTTCTCCTGCGGCACCGACGGTGCGTCGGCGGTGTCGAGCCAACGCGTCCGGGTGACGTCCTCGAGCGTCCAGGTCCCGTCGGGGGCGACGCTGGCCCGCGCCGCCGCGGTCCGGGCGATGAGCCGGCCCCCGGCATCGAACTCGAAGATGCGGACGTCGCGCAGCGCCGAGGCACCCTCGGCCGAGCCGACGTTGATCGAGTAGCTGTGCTCGCCGGTCGGCGTCGGCGCGTGCTCCTTGATCCAGGCGCCCGAGCGGCTCAGCTTGAGGCTGCCGGTGAACGACGCACGCAGCTGGCTGGCCATGCGCTCCGACAGCGGCGCTATGTAGTCGCCGATGACGAAGGCCACCGCCCCGAACAGGAGGGCGAGGCTGGTCAGCAGCCCGAGCGCGCGCCCGGGTCCGAGCCCGCCGGTGCGCAGGATGGTGTACTGCGAGGTCTGGGCCAGGCGCGCCAGCGCGTAGATGGTGCCGATCAGCACCGCAATCGGCATCAGCTCGTACAGGTGGGCCGGTGCGAGCAGGACCGAGTAGGCCGCCGCGTGCAGCGCCGTGTAGCCGCGCTCGCCGACGTCGCCCAGCTCGTCGACGAAGTCGATGAAGAAGAAGAGGGCGAGGAAGGCGACGCCGACGAACAGCACGGCCGAGGCGATGTCGACGAAGAAGAGCCGTCGGACCGTCCTCATGCTGCCGCTGCCGCCGCCCGCGCGGCGCGCCGCGCCCGGCGACGCCGCGACATGGGCAGGCGCCCGGCACCCTGCTCGCGCCACCACAGCAATGCGATGGCGATGGCGAGGGCTCCGCCATGGGCGACGAGGAGGGCCGTGCCCATGCCGACGCGTCCGGTGCCCACCCAGGCCTTGGTCAGGTTGATCAGGTTGTAGTAGACGAAGAAGGCGAGCAGGGCGAACAGCAGGTTCCAGTTGCTGGCGTGGCGCGGGTTCGATGCCGACATGCCGATGCCCAGCAGCAGCATGTTCGCCGCCGCCAGCACGAGGCCGAGCCGCCAGACCAGCTCGCCTTGGTTCGGCGGTGTCGGCTCGCGCAGGAGGTCGGCGGTCGGGCGGGCGCGTGGGCGCACCGACCCTTCGCCGGCCATGGCCCGCTCGCCCGCGAGCGCTCGGTAGGTCTCGAAGCGGGAGACCGTCTTTTCCCCGCTGGCCTGGTCGAGCTCGTTGCGCTGACCTCGGTTCAGGACCAGGTAGCGGCCGCTGCGATCGTTCTCGATCGAGCCGGAGAGCGCCGACGTGACCGACTCGACCTCGCCTTGCGAGGAAACGATGAAGACGTTGCGCCCCGTCGCCGGGTCGCTGGCGCTGCCCTCGAAGAAGAAGGTGCGCTGGCCGTCGCCCGAGGTCTGGAACTGGCCCGGCGCGGCGCGCGAGAGGTCCGAGCGGCGCTCGAACTGATCCTTCAGCACGGCGCTGCGCTCGTTCTGCCACGGCCACACGAACAGCGCCAGCAGGCCGATCACGAGCAGCACCGGCCAGCTCGTGCGCAGCACCGGGCGAACGAAGCGGGACAGGGGAACGCCGCTGGCGAACCAGATCGTCATCTCGCTTCCGCGGTACATCCGCGACAGGGTCGCGACGACGGCGACGAACAGCGACAGCGCGAGGATGGTCGACAGGTTGCCGAGCGCGATGTAGGCCAGGAGCAGCATCACGTCCTGCGGCGAGATCCGGCCCCCGGCCGCCTGGCCCAGATTGCGGATGAACATGATCGTCAGCACGATGGTGAGGATCACGACCAGCGTCGCGCCGAAGTTGCGCGCGAGCTCTCTGCGCAAGGTTGAATCGAATAACATCGGCGGCTTTTCTCTGCTCGAGGAATTATGGACTTCCGTCATCAGATCGCCACGGCGTCGGGACTTGCCGGCGTCGACGTCGACGCCCTGGTCCTCGTCGTCGCCGACGTCGTCGATCCCGAACTCGCGGCACCGCTGGCCGACCTGATCTCCGCTGCCGTCGCCGACGGCGACTTGGCCTTGAAGAAGGGGCGTTCCCTCTATCTCCACCGACCCGCTGGCGTCACGGCGCGCCGCGTCGTCGTGGCGATCGCCGGCGACAACTCGGCCAAGGCCTTCAAGGCCGCGCTCGCCGACGGCCTGGCCGCACTGAAGACGAGCGGTGCGCAGACGCTAGGCGTCGCCCTGGGCAGCGCCGGCCCCGTCACCGAGGCGCACGCCGAGGCAGCGATGCTGGCCGCCGCCGATGCCACCTATCTGTATACGCACAGCAAGCCGAGCGCGACGCCGGGCTGGGCCCTCAAGAGCCTGACCTTGCTCGGCTCGCGCAGCGGCGCCCGTGCCGCCCAGCAGGGGCTGCGCCGCGGCGCGGCGATTGCCGCCGGCGTCAAGCTCGCCCGCGAATTCGCCAACCGTCCCGGCAACCACTGCACGCCCACCTGGCTGGGCCAGCAGGCGAAGAAGATCGGCAAGGAGCTGAAGCTCGACGTCGAGGTGCTGGACCGCAAGGAGATCGAGAAGCTCGGCATGGGCTCCTTCCTGGCCGTCGCCCAGGGCTCGGCCGAGCCGCCGCGCTTCATCGTCGCGCGCTACGACGGCGCGGCGAAGACCCAGGCGCCGATCGTTCTGGTCGGCAAGGGCATCACCTTCGACACCGGCGGCATCTCGATCAAGCCGGCCGCCGAGATGGACGAGATGAAGTTCGACATGGGCGGGGCGGCGAGCGTCCTCGGCACGCTCGCCGCCGTCGCCACCCTCCGCCCGCGGCTGAACCTGGTCTGCATCGTGCCGACCTGCGAGAACATGCCGGGCGGCCGCGCCGTCAAGCCCGGCGACGTCGTCACGAGCATGTCGGGGCAGACGATCGAGATCCTGAACACCGATGCCGAAGGCCGGCTCATCCTCGCAGATGCGCTCACCTACGCGGAGCGGTTCAAGCCGTCGGTCGTCGTCGACGTGGCGACGCTGACCGGAGCCTGCGTGATCGCCCTCGGCCATCACCACTCCGGGCTGTTCACGGCCGACGACGCCGTCGCCTCGCGCATGCAGGCCGCGGCCGCGGCGGCGCAGGACCCGTGCTGGCGCATGCCGCTCGACGAGGAATACGACGAGGCGCTGAAGAGCAACTTCGCAGACATGGGCAACGTCGGCGGCCGGCCCGGGGGCGCCATCACGGCGGCGATGTTCCTGCGCCGATTCACCGGCAAGTACCCGTGGGCCCACCTCGACATCGCCGGCACGGCCTGGAAGTCCGGGCCCAAGAAGGGCGCGACGGGCCGGCCAGTCGGCCTGCTGACCCACTTCGTCCTCGCTCACGCCAGGTGACGAGGCGAGCCGGCTGAACGCCGTCTGCGAACCCGCTGCCACGGCCGGCGCCCGCATGACCGAGATCAGCTTCTACTTCAATGTTCCGAGCCGAGCCGGCTACGCCTGCCGGCTCCTTCGCAAGGCACGCCGGCAGGGACTGGGCCTGGCCGTCGCCGGCCCGCGCGAGGCGCTGCTCGGCCTGGATCGCGAGCTCTGGGCCTTCGAACCGGCCGAGTTCATTCCGCACGAGTGGGTGGAGCATGCAGGCCGCGTCCCGGCGCACCTGCGGGCGCGCACCGTCTGGCTCGGCGGCGAGCCGGCGCAGGCGCCAGTGCACGACGCGCTCCTGAACCTGGGCGAGGGCGCGCCGACGGGGTACGAGACCTTCGCGCGCCTGTTCGAGGTCGTGTCGACCGACGAGGCCGACCGCAGCGCGGCGCGCGAGCGCTGGAAGGGCTATGCACGGCGCGGCTACCTGATCAAGAAGTACGAGGTGGGTGCGCCATGACGCCCGAGAAGCCGCCCCCGGGCACCATCCCGACGCTCACCGAGGTTGTGCCGTGGCCCGAGGCGCCACCCGCCGGGCCGGCGCCTGCGCTGCCCGCGCCGCCAGAGGTCGGCGCCCTGGCCGGCCTCGGGCCCGCGGTGCCCGACGTGCCCGCGGTGCCCGACGTGCCCGCGGTGGCTGCGCCGGCAGCCGGGGTGCCGGTCGGCGAGGCGCAGCTGGCGCAGCGCGTGCTGGCCGACCTGCAGAGGCAGGTGGACCTGATGCTCGAGGTCCGTCTGCGCGAGGCGCTCGCCCCCATCCTGACCCGCGCCGGCGATGCCATCGTCCGCGATGCGCGCAAGGAGCTGACGGCCGCGCTGCACGACGTGGTCGCACGGGCCGTCGCCCGCGAGCTCGGCCGCAAGGACAAGCCGTAGCGCCGCAGCGGCCGGTCCGGTTGACGATGCAAACACCGATTCGGCCGGGCCCGGCTTTTGCGTTATCGTTTCGCGCTTCGGGTAAACAGCCCGGATCCAGTCATTCCAAGCGGAGGTAATTTCCCATGCAACTCAAGATGAAACTGGTCGCTGCGGCGGCCGTGGCGCTCCTCACCGGGGCCGTCTCGGCCCAGGACCTGGTCGTCAAGATCGGCCACGTCGCGCCGACCAGCGGGGGCATCGCCCACCTGGGCAAGGACAACGAGAACGGGGCCCGTATGGCCATCGACGAGCTGAACGCCAAGGGCGTGACGATCGGCGGCAAGAAGGCCAAGTTCGAGCTCCTCGCCGAGGACGACGGCGCCGACCCGAAGCAGGGCACGGCTGTCGCCAACAAGCTGGTCGACGCCAAGGTCAACGGCGTCATCGGCCACCTGAACTCGGGCACCTCGATCCCGGCTTCCAAGATCTACAGCGACGCAGGCATTCCGCAGATCTCGCCGTCGGCCACCAACCCGAAGTACACGCGCCAGGGCTTCAAGACGACCTTCCGCGTCGTGGCCGACGACGTGCACCTCGGCGGAACCCTGGGCCGCTACGCGGTCAAGGAGCTCAAGGGCAAGTCCATCGTCACCATCGACGACCGCACGGCCTACGGCCAGGGCGTCGCCGAGGAGTTCGCCAAGGCGGTCAAGGCCTCGGGCGGCAAGATCGCCGACGCCCAGTTCACGACCGACAAGGCCACCGACTTCACCGCCATCCTGACTGCCGTCAAGGCCAAGAAGCCGGACATCGTCTTCTACGGCGGCATGGACGCCGTCGCCGGCCCGATGCTGCGCCAGATGAAGCAGCTCGGCATCAACGCGAAGATGATCGGTGGCGACGGCATCTGCACCGGCGAGCTGCCGAAGCTCGCCGGTGGCGCCATGGGCGACAGCCAGGTCGTCTGCGCCGAGGCGGGCGGCGTCGAAGGCGCCCAGAAGGTGGGCATGGACAAGTTCCGCGAGGACTTCAAGAAGAAGTTCAACGCCGACGTCCAGATCTACGCGCCTTACGTGTACGACGCCGTCAACGTCATGGTCGCAGCGATGGTCAAGGCCGGCTCGGCCGAGCCGGCGAAGTACCTTCCGGTCCTCGCCAAGACCGAAGGGCACAAGGGCGTGACCGGCGTCATCTCGTTCGACAACAAGGGCGACGTGAAGAACGGTGCCCTGACGCTCTACACCTACAAGGGCGACAAGCGCGAGCAGATGGCGGTCGTTCGCTGAACGAACCGTCGACATGAAAAGGGCGCCGCTGGCGCCCTTTTTTTTCGCCGTCGATCGGGCGCATCAGGACCGGCGGCGAAACCCATCCAAGTAAGGGATGGCTGTTACGCAAGGCTGCTGCGAAGCTGCCTCCTTCATCGGAGCGTCGTCTCCGCGTTCGAGGGAGCCACCATGGAAATGAAACGCATCATCGACGGGCTGCTCGTCAGCCGCGAGCGCCTCCTGCGGGCGCGCGAGTTCTATTCGCCGGCGCCACGAGCCCAGTCGCCCGAGCGCGCCTTCGCGAGCTGGACCGAGCGCGTCTCCGTGCAGACGGAGCTCGGGAGCGCACGCGAGATGGCCGGGCTCAGCAACGCCGAGCTGGAGGCGCTGGAGGCGGAGTTCGTCCGCTGTCCGACCCGGCCCCGCCCAGCGTGGATGCGCGAGGCCGTGCTCGCCGGGATCATCCTCCTGACCCTCGCCTGCACCGGCCTGCTGATGCTCGGCTTGACCGAGCTCGGCGACGTCGCCTCCCGAACCCTGCAGGCCCTGAGCGCGGCCGCGCTGCTCCTCGGCCTGATCCCGCTGTCGATCGGGCTGCTGACGTCGTTCAGCGTCCTTCACCTCGAGCTGAGCTACGGCACCACCGGCCTCTACGTCGGCAAGCTCGACGAGCAGCACCCTTGGCTTTACAAGGCCACGGGCCTGACCCGGCACGAGACGGCAGAGGACTACCGCCGGCGCACGCTCGTCGAACGCGGGCCGCTGCGCGGCATGGACTACATCCTGATGCGCGAGATGGTCAAGGTGCAGGAGTCGCTCGAGCAGATGCGGCCGGCACGCTCGGTGTCCGACCAGCTGCAGCTGCTGCCGGTCCCGGTGGCTGCCGGTTCGCCCGAGCCGAGGCTGGTCCGCATCGGCAGCGCTGCGAGCCGCGGCTCCTGAGCCGGCGCGGCTCGGGCTGCGTGGAATT
The DNA here is from genome assembly GCF_031412495.1 of Rhizobacter sp. Taxonomy (GTDB): domain Bacteria; phylum Pseudomonadota; class Gammaproteobacteria; order Burkholderiales; family Burkholderiaceae_C; genus Schlegelella_A. Next base: position 11,805 of record NZ_JANODC010000545.1, read on the forward strand.
TCACCGGCGATTCCTCGCCGCGCGACACTTCCCGGCGAAGACGGTGGGGCAGGCGCTCATACTGTCGCACCGGGCGCCCGCCCGGGCGACGTCGACGAAAGGGATCGATTGCAAGGAATGGACACCCTCAAGGTCTTCCGGCACCTCGAGTACGAGCTTCATTGCGGAGCGAAGGCTCTGGACGGAGGACGGTTCAAGCCGACGCTGACGCTAGCCAAGGACCGATGGCCCAAGCGCCCGCGCGAGATCGAGGTACCGCTCGGTCAGTACACGAGCGAACTGGAGGCGATCGAGGCCGCGCATGCGCGCGGCATCGAGTGGATCCGCGACTACGGCAGCTTGCCGACGCCGGGCCGGCAAGGCTGACGACCGCGACTGACGAAGAGGCCGCCCATGCGCGCTCTGCTTTCCGGCCTGCTGCTCGCCACCTCCCAGGCCTTCGCCGTGCCCACCGACGCCGAGGCACAGGCTGCACACGCCTCGGGTCGTTGCGGCACGCTGGGGCCCGGCACCGGCCTCGGTGCGGACGGCACCGGCTGGATCGTGTCCATGCTGCCGGGAGAGCACGAGTTCCGCGTCCGGGGCAAGGGCACGGTCGGCGTCACGGTGGCGCTGCGCACGAAGCAGGAGTTCGACGTCGGCCGCCTCTACTACATCGTCTTCAAGCCGGCCTCCCCGGACGCCGTGCTGGAATGGAAGACGCCGTTCGGCGGCAGCTGGGGCCCTGTCTCGAAGCTCTTCCTGTATCCGCCGCAGGGCAACCCGTACAAGTAGAGAGCTGCTCTCAGTCCACCTCCGCAGTTCGAAGGCGCAGCGAGTTCGCGATGACGCTCACCGACGACAAGGCCATGGCCGCGGCCGCCACCACCGGCGAGAGCAGCAAGCCGAAGAACGGGTACAGCACGCCGGCGGCCAGCGGAATGCCGGCGACGTTGTAGGCGAAGCTGAGGAAGAGGTTCTGGCGGATGTTGCGCATGGTCGCGCGCGACAGCGTCCGCGCTCGCACGATGCCCATGAGGTCGCCCCGGAGCAGGGTGATGCCCGCGCTCTCCATCGCGACGTCGGTCCCGGTTCCCATCGCCAGCCCGACGTCGGCGGCCGAAAGTGCCGGCGCATCGTTGACCCCGTCGCCGCCCATTGCCACCACGCGCCTTCGTCGCGGAGGCGCTTGACCACGGCGGCCTTGTCCTCCGGGAACACCTCGGCCACGACTTCGTCGATGCCCAGCTGCCGACCGACCACCTCGGCCGTCGTCTTGCCGTCGCCGGTCAGCATGACGATGCGGATGCCGGCCGCTTTCAATGCCTGAAGCGCCTGGGCCGTCGTCGCCTTGATCGGGTCGGCGATGGCGACGAAGCCGGCCAGCTTGCCGCCGACGCCGACGAAGATGACGGTCGCCGCCTTCGCACGTTGCGCCTCGGCAGCCGCTTCGAGCGCGGCGACGGCGATGCCATGCTCGGCCAGGAACTTGCCGCTCCCGGACACGACCCGCACGCCCTCGACCGTGCCGACCACGCCCTTGCCGACGGGAGAGTCGAAGTCGGTCACTGCCGACAGGGCCAGCTTGTGCTCCAGCGCATCGTTGACGATGGCCAGTGCCAGGGGATGTTCGCTGGCGCGTTCGACGCTGGCGAGCTTCTGCAGGACGTCGTCGCCGTCGAAGCCGCCGGTGGCCTCGATGTGGACGACCCTGGGCCGCCCTTCCGTCAGCGTTCCGGTCTTGTCGAGGACCAGCGTATCGACCTTCTCCATGCGCTCCAGCGCTTCCGCGTCGCGGATGAGCACGCCGTGCTGCGCTCCCTTGCCGACGCCGACCATGATCGACATCGGGGTGGCGAGGCCGAGCGCACACGGACAGGCGATGATGAGGACGGCGACCGATGCGATGAGTGCGTAGCTGAAGGCGGGCGAGGGCCCGAACACCAGTCAGGCGACGAAGGTCACCGCCGCGACCAGGATGACCACCGGCACGAACCAGCCGGCGACCTGGTCGGCCATGCGCTGGATCGGCGCGCGGCTGCGCTGCGCGGCGGCCACCATGTGGACGATCTGCGAAAGGAGGGTGTCGGCACCCACCTTCTCGGCGCGCATGACGAACCCGCCCGTCTGGTTCATCGTGCCCGCCGTCACCTTCGAGCCGGCCGACTTGGCCACCGGGATCGGCTCGCCGGTGACCATGGACTCGTCGACGTTGGCCTTGCCCTCGACGAGCTCGCCGTCGACGGCCACCTTCTCGCCGGGACGCACGCGCAGCAGGTCGCCGACCTGGATGGCATCGACCTCGACCGTCTCGTCCGTGCCGTCGGCATGAACCTTGACGGCCGTCTTTGGCGCAAGGCCGAGCAGCGCCTTGATGGCACCCGACGTCTTCTCCCTCGCCCGCAGCTCCAGCACCTGGCCGAGAAGCACCAGCACCGTGATGACGGCAGCGGCCTCGAAATAGATCGGCACCGCTCCGTCCGCCAGCCGCAGATCGGACGGGAACAACCTCGGCGCCACGGTGCCGACGACGCTGTAGATCCAGGCGGCACCCGTGCCCAGCGCGATCAGCGTGAACATGTTCAGGCTGCGGTTCTTCACGGAGGCCACCGCCCGGGTGAAGAACGGCCACCCTGCCCACAGGACGACCGGCGTGCCCAGCAGGAGCTGGATCAAGTTCGAGAGTTGCTGCCCGAGGAGATGGTCGAGGTTCGTGAGGTGGCCGCCCATCTCCAGCGCGAAGACCGGGACCGTGAGGGCGGTGCCGATCCAGAAGCGCTTCGTCATGTCGCGCAGTTCGGGGCTCTCGCCTCTCTCCGCCGTCGCCAGCAGGGGCTCGAGCGCCATGCCGCAGATCGGGCAGTTGCCCGGCCCCATCTGCCGGACCTGCGGGTGCATCGGACAGGTGTACTCGTGGTTCACGGTCGGGGCTGTCAGCCGCAGCATCCACCCGACCTGGCGGGCGCAGCGTCCGCCTGGCCTGGGGCCGGCGTCGGTGTGTACCCGGCCTCCTGGATGGCGTCTGCCAGCCGAGCTGCATCTGCCGTCACCGGTTCGACCGACACCAGGTGCCTGGCGAGATCGATCTGCACCCGAGCGTCCTGATCGGTCGCCTTCAGCGCCTTCGTGATGGTGGAGACGCAGTGTCCGCAGGTCATGTCCTTGACTTCGAAGGTGATCATGGTCTTCCAGAAATGGTTGAAGGAGAGCGCACTGTCATCCCTCCCACTGTTGGAATGTCAATAGGGACGGGCCATGTTCCATGCCGGCTCGGTGGTACTGCCTTTCGCTCACTTGTTGCGCTGTGCGGCGAGATTCGCTTCATCCTGATGCTTCCGGATGTGGGGCGGCCACTGCGCCTTGATCCAGGAGAGTGCGGCGACGATCTCCGCATCCGTGAGCACGCCTTCGAACGCAGGCATCGCGGAGTCGTAGTCCTTGAGCTTCGTGGTCTTGGCGATGCCGTACTTGGTGAGCCTGAACAGCACGTCGTCGGGGTGGTGCCATGTATGTCCGGAAGCGTCGTGTGGCGGCGCCGGGAGCCGCCCCGTCGTATCCCGTTCGCGCCAGCGCGGCTGTCCTTCGAGCCGAGTGCCGTGGCACGCGGCGCAGTGGCTCTGATAGATCGTGCCGCCCAACGCCAGGACCTGCGGATCATCGGGTCGAAGCACGACCCGGGACGCCGAGCCGTCTTCGCAGCCGACGAAGAACAGCATGCATGCACCCAGTGCCAGTCCTCGCGACATGCGCCCACCTTCCCGTGCGGAGGTCTCTGCGACCCCAGCCGCCTACCGGCTCAATGAAGGCGCCGGTCCGCGTCGCCGGTGCGAATGTCGGGGGATGCCGCCGCGGCGCGCTCCGAGGCGGCGAGCAGCGTCTTCCCCTCGATGCCGGCGAAGAGCTTGGCGGCCCGGACCTTGAGTTCAAGCAGCTCGGTCGGGCTGACGAAGTACTGTCCGCGCATCACGTCGACGTCGATGCGGAACTCGACGTCCTTGCCGTCGTTCGACAGCACGCCGCTGGTGAATTCGTATTGCTCGTCGACCGCCGGCATGCCCATCAATCCAGGCCGGTCGACTTCATAGCGAACGTCGAAGATCTCGCCGCTCGCCAAGTCGAGGGACCCGGTCGAGCGGATCACGGTCTCCGCCAGCTCGTCCAGTATCTTGATGGGTACTTTCAGGTTCATCGAGTCCTCTCGAGTTCCGCGCACCGGTGCTTGCTCGCGAGCACCGGCTGAACGGGCCTCAGCTACGGCGGCCTGGCCTCGCGTCGTGCGGTCGAGCAATGGACCGACCGTCATCGGCAACGGGGCCACCCACCAGGAAGACATGAGGGAGGGCCCACCCGCCAGACTTGCCGCAGATGATGTCTGTCGTCCGGATGCGACCTTCGGTGATCTGCGTAAATCCAAAGGGAACGGCCTGCTGCGCGGTATCGGTCATGTGCTGGAAGAGGGTGTATGTACATCGATTATCGGCCAAGCCCCTCTCCGTGGGCTTTCACAACCCGCCGGGGCCTATGATGTGTCGGGCGAAGCCCGGAGGGCCTTGCGAAACTCAGGCACCAGGAGCACGAGATGGCCAAAAAGAGATCCGAGTCCGGCGTATATCGCGTCACGGAGATCATCGGCACGAGTCCAACCTCGTGGGAAGAAGCTGCAAGAACAGCTATTGAAACCGCCGCGGCGTCCTTGCGCGACTTGCGCGTCGCGGAAGTCAACAAGCTTGACGTGAAGATTGAAGGCGGAAAGGTCGTTGCCTACCGGGCGAAGGTTTCACTGTCGTTCAAGTACGAGGGGTAACTGCCCACGCTTGTTCGCCGACTCTGGCGTAAAGCACAGTGGATTTTCAGCGTCGGCTGAAAGTACTGCTTCCAAAGCACGAAAGTCCCGGGGCACAAGAGTTGTTGTACTTCTCCCGGGCGCAGGACCTGCCCGCCTTGCGGTCGCCCTCGTCGCGTACGAGGACGAGGCTTTCGTGGCCGTCAATCAATGCCGTGCAAACGCCTTCGCAGCGCGACAGGTCGGTATTCGAGGGCGGACGCGGCGGACACGTCCCGACGGACCCTGCCAAACCACAGCGTTGAACTCTGCGTCGGCCTTGTCGAGCGGTCCGCCCATGACCAACTACGCACCGAGCCACGGGACGAATGCGATGGAGCGGATGCCCGCCCCATCGAGGTCGAGCAGTTCGAGCTTCCCTCCTACGTCAGGCTCGCCGCCTTCGAACAGATCTGGCAACGACCCTACGCGCGCGACGACGGCGCAACCGTCGACAAGCGGCCCGCGAAAGCCGATCAGCAATTGCTGATGATCAGGGGAAACGTCGACCGACTCGATGTTCAGGCCGCTGTTGTTCTTGACATCGCGAACGGCGGCGGCTCGGGCAAGTGCGGGGTGACGGTCGGTCAGTCCCTTCCTTAGCCCACGCACGACTCGGCCGTCGACGAGCCGGTCGCCATTCGATGCGGAACCGCACGGGCTTCTCGCGAGCCCCCTGTTCGCGCCCTTCATTGGTTCGCGAGAACGAGGTGATCGCATGGAGAAAGTCCGATCCATCGATCGCCAGGCGTTCGAGATCCTCAAGGCTCTGCGCTGCTGAAGAATCAAGCAGCTTGTTTTCAATTCAGTGATGCGTAGGCGTCCCGCAGCATCGAGCGAGAATGCCGAGAACGGCGTCGCCTTCTCGTCTTCGACCGCCAGGAAGCGCCCGTCAGGCAACTGCTCGAGGGCCCGCGTCTGGTCTGGCTCTCCAAGAGGGGTCGGCGTATCGAGAGCGGACGCGGACAGCGCGGTAAGGACCCTTCGCTCCGCTGCGCCGCGAACACCGCGCGTGCCAGCCGAGCAGCCCGAGCCCGGCCGCCAGCAAGGCATACGTCTCTGGCTCGGGCACTGGCGCAGCGTAGCCCGCCAGATCGGCGGCGCTCGCCTTGTACGCGTGGAGAACGCCTGGGATGAGGATGAAGCCCTCTCCGGTGAAGCCGGCTGCCACGACAGCACCGAGGCTGCCGTTCGGGTTCATGACGAGGCAATTGGAGAAGCCGCCGACGTCGCAAGTCACCGCCGCGCCGGCGAAGGCGTTGTCGAGGACGATGTCGCCGACGTCGGCGGCGCCGGTCAGGTCGATCTTGAAGACCTTCTTGTTCTGAGGCGTCAGTTCGGCGCCCGAGCCCAGGCCACGGTTGTTGCGTTCGAGGACCAGAAACTCGTGATCGTTGATCGCGACCAGCGCCGAGATGCCGCGGCCCTGGCTCGAGCCTTTCATTTTGTACGCGTACTGGGCGACGGCCAGCCCGGTGCCCGTATCGAACTTGACGATGCGCGCGAACACCCCGTTGGCGCCACCCTCGTTGACCATCGCGCTCTGCAGCATGGCGAACACGTACCGGCCATCCGGGCTGATCGCCAGGCCCTCGAAGCCGCGGTTGATGCGGCGACCGGCGCTGTTCGCATCCGGGCCGTAGTTGTAGACCCCCGGCGACGTCGTCGGCTTGATGTTCTCGGGCGTGACGTACTTGCGGACCAAGTCGCCGCCCCGGGTGAACTCGTAGACCGAGGCCCCGTATTCGTCCGAGACGACCAGGTTGCCGGTGACCGGGTGGACGACGATCCCTTCGGGATCGAAGGAGTTGCCGAGGCTGCTCGCCGGAGATGGCGCGATGCCGTTGAAAGGCGCGCCTGAGCCACTCTTGAAGATGACCGTCTGCTGGATCTGGAAGTTGCCGATCGAGCCGGTGGTGCTGTTCACCTCGAGGGTGAAGCTCTGGACGCGGGTTGCGTAGTCGAGACTGCGGCCGCCCGGTCCGCGGTCGGACAGCCCCCACCACTCGCGCCGGTTCCGGTCGAAGTAGATGTCGGAGAAAAACCCGACCCGACCGGTGTTGACGCTGGTGCCCCCCGATTGGTCGAGCAGGGTGGCAACGCCAGCCCATTCACGAAGGTCGGCGTGGCCTGAGCGCCGGAGGCGAGGATGAGCACGGCAGCGTGGACGACGGCAGGAAGGAGCTTCATGAACGGAAACCGGGGCTGGAGGACGGGCAAGACTAGGCCACCATCGATGACGCAGTCATGACAGGGCGTTGCGCTGGCTCATGCTCGCTCCTCTCGCCAAACCACTCTGGGAGTCTCGAGAGCGTTCTCGTGCGCACTGACGCCACAGGGTTTTCGATGCATTCCGAATGAATGTCAACGCCTGACGTGCCACGTCATGACCGCGTCATCACCGGCTCCGATAGTGGCTGTGAGCACTTCGTCCGCCGGCCCCCTTGAGCAAGTTCAACCGACTTCGCCACGATCTCGTGGACGCCTACATCGCGCCTGTCTGCACCCCCGGCCTGATCGACCGACTGACCAGGGAGCTGGTGCAAGCGGGCGAGGCCGCGGAGGCGAGGGAGCCCCGTGACGAGCAGACCGGCGAGGCGCTTCCGGGCATGCAGCCCCTTGTACGAGTTCCGCCGGGGCTGTGCCCGCCCGAGGCTCGCTTATTCGCATCAAACAGAGGAGTTCGAGATTGAACATCAGGACGATCGCCATCGCGCTCGCCATCTGCGGCAGCCTTCCCCTGCCGGACGCCGTCGCGCAGAACTGGAACACCCTGACGGGAGAAGCCCGGCTCGTGATCGGCCACCGCGGCGCGTCGGGCTATCGGCCAGAGCACACACTGGCAGCCTACGAGCTGGCCATCCCACAAGGCGCCAACTACATCGAGCCCGACCTGGTGATGAGCAAGGATGGCGTGCTGCTCGCGCGGCATGAGCCGATGCTCGCCCGGGGTCGAACAACCGCACCGCACGCGCCAGCAAGGCGCGCGAACGCGTAGCCGCACCTCTGCCGGATAGGCCTGTCGCCCTTTGGCCCGCGCGGGCCCCTGCAATGCAGCGGACTCCCGGTGGCGCGCTACGATGCCGAAGTACTGCACGGCCGGTTCGGCTGGCGCTTTCGTCTCATCTAGAACCGGCTCGCGGGGCACACCACTCCCTGGGGCTCAACGAAGCACTTCCTGTATTGCTTCTGCCGTCTCCAGCACTGGACAACGCGACGAGCGTGACACGCGTTGTCTGCGGTGACGGCCCAGTGAAGTGACGATCTCGAAGCGGTTGCCGGCAAGCTCTGCATCGCGGCCACAGCTTCTCTTCTGGCGCGGCCACGATCGACGGTCGCCAATTCGCCGCCTCGAGCTGGATGACGGTGAACTGTCCGTTCACCTTGTCGGCGTTGAAGCGAATTCGGTCATCACGGTAGCCGTTTCCGTTGGGGAGGGGGCTGCGCCAGGTTGGCTGGGAGTCAGGCCACTTCGCAAGATGATTCGCGTCTTCGCCGCTTGACATTGCCACTGTAGGAAGGTCGACATTCCTGCTTATCGAACGTCGAATAGGAGAAACAACGTGATTGCATTCGAAGTCAAGGACATGACCTGCGGCCATTGCGTGAGCACGATCACCAAGGCGGTTCGCGCGGTGGACAAGCAAGCGAGGGTGAGCATCGATCTGGCGAGCCATCGGGTCGAGATCGAACCGACCGAGACGGATGCTCGCGAACTGCGCGATGCCATTCAGGAAGCCGGCTACACCCCCGTGGCCCTGGAAAACGGAGAAGTGCCCGCTCCTCAGCCGAAGGGACGCAGCGGTTGCTGCTGCAGCTGAGCACAGTCTGTGACCGCTCTGGCATGGTGCCGTCGTCGTCAGGGCGATTGCCGGCGCCCTGAGGCTGCCGCGGATCGGGATCGGAGAGGACAAGCGAGCCGGCCTGGCTCCGCCTCGGGCCGCGCTATTGCCTACTGCGCTCAACGCGGCCTGCGCGGCGCATCAGAAAATGCGCACACAGGACGAGACTGAGGACCGCGGCAAAGAGGCACCAGACGGAAATGAACCATCGTGTGTAGAAGAAATACGCCCCGGCGAACGAAGCCAGCGCAAGCAAGCCGAATACCCTCACCCACCGATGTGAGGAGATCATCGGGCCGATGGCTGTCGACAACAGGTAGATGCTCATTACCGCGGTGGTGAAGAAATGAGGGGAAACGTACTCGATGTGCTGGCCCGTTGCTCGGGAGACGACCGAGAACACCACGAGCGTGTACAGGAGGTAAGCGGCCACGGCCCCGCCTGCTGTGGAGAGCCCCCACAAGGTGTTGCGGCGCCACCCTCGCGATTCGACCAGGAGCACGGCTACGGGGACATATACCGGCCACAGGACGTGTGAGAAAAACGCATACGCGTGCGTCATCGCGGCATTGAGCAGCGGCGCCTCGTAGCGGAGCGTGAGCCAGACGACACCTTCGATCAGTTGCTGGACAGAGAAGAGAAGCGGAATTGCGGCGAGTGGCAGCTCACGCGGGTCACGCGCCGCCCTGACGGTCAGGACGCCGGCGCCTAGCAGCAGGATGCCGGCCGAAAAGCTGGCCGTTGCCGAGAAGCACATTCAGTTCACTTCGTCGCGGACTCCGCGCCCGCCGCATCCTCGCGCAAGTAGAACGCGAGCGCTGCAACCCACAGCAGAGCGGGCACCAGCAGCAGCCAGCGAAAGTCCGAGTGCAGCAGGAAATTCGTCAGACTCATCAGGCCGATGCCCGCCGCCCCGGCAACTGCCAGCGCCCACGCGGTGCCTGGGGCGTGATTGGCGAGAAGTCGCCAAGCCACCAGGAGGGTCATGGCGCCTGTCGCAACCATGAATCCTCCCATGACGTTGAACACGTGGCCGAGCCAACGCTCGAGGCCAGGCGCGGCTGCGCGCAGGGTTTCGATGGACGTCCCCATGAAGCGGGGATCCTCGGGCAACAGAGAGGGCCGAAACAGGACGAAGTAGAGGCCCAACAGGACCATCCATAGCCCGCAGGCAGCGAATACTTTGCCGGCGATCCGCATGGGCAGGTGTGGTCGTTTCACGGACTCACGCTGACGTCGTTGGGCTCTTTGCCAACGCTGACGGTTCTCACTACTGCACCCGACTCGATGTCGATCACCGACACGGTGCCGGCATATGTATGCGTGACGTACGCGAGGCGCCCTGCGGTCGATGGCCAGCCGATGCGGACCGGAGTGAGCACCTCGAAGGACGCCGCACCGAACACGCTCAGGTTGTCGGCGCAGCCGCCGTCAGGCCATTGCACTGCCTGGGACCTGCGCCGTTCCGGCGCGTGCCCCCGGAGACGTCGCGGGCTTGATGCCCGCAAGTTTGGTCCGCTTGAGCATCAAAGCGTTCAAGGCTACCAACGCAGAGCTGCCGGACATCGACAACGCGGCGATCTCAGGCGACAGCGTGAATGGGTAGAAAACGCCCGCAGCGACCGGGAAGGCAATCACGTTGTAGCCGACAGCCCACCAGAGGTTCTGGTGCATCTTGCGCAGGGTGGCACGCGACAGCTCGATCGCCCCGACGACGTCGTACGGATCGCTCTTCATCAGAACCACCTGAGCGCTTTCCATCGCGACGTCCGTGCCGGCGCCGATTGCGAAGCCGACATCGGCCTGGGTCAGCGCCGGGGCATCGTTGATGCCGTCACCGACCATGCCGACCTTGTTCCCTTGGTCCTGGAGCTCTTTGATCCTGGCGGCCTTCTGGCCGGGAAGAACTTCGGCAAGCACGATGTCGATGCCCAGTTCCTTGCCGATGCGGTCGGCCGTCGCCTGGTTGTCTCCCGTCATCATCGCTACCTTGACGCCCCGCTCCTGCAGCTTCGCAATCGCGGCCCTGGATGTGGGCCGGACCGCATCGGCGATGGCAATCAGGCCGATGAGCTTTCCCGCCCGCGCCACGTGCACGGCCGTGCGCCCACCCCCCTCGAGCCGGGCCGCCTCCGCTGCGAGCGCGTCCAGGGCCACGCCTTCGGCTTGCATCAGTTTGCGATTGCCCAGCAGGACCGCATCCGCGCCGATGCTGGCCCGAGCGCCTTGCCCATCGACATTGGTGAAGCCTGTCGCTGTTTCCGTAGGCATGGCCCCAGCGCGCTTGAGAATCGCATGCGCGAGCGGGTGCTCGGAAAACTTCTCCAGTGCAGCCGCGGTGGCGAGCAGGTCAGCCTCGTTTACCCCCGGCGCCGTGACCATCTCCACCACGTCCGGTTGGCCCACGGTGAGCGTGCCGGTCTTGTCGAAGACCACAACCGTCAGCTTGCTGGAGTTCTCCAGTGCCGAAGCATTCTTGAACAGGATTCCGTTCATCGCTCCCAAGCCTGTGCCGACCATGATCGCCATCGGAGTGGCCAGTCCCAAGGCATCGGGGCATGCGATGACGAACACCGTGATGGTCAAGGTGAGGGCGAACAGCAGAGGCTCGCCGATGACCCAGAACCAGACTGCAAAGGTGAGCAGACCGATCGCGATGGCCGCCAGCACCAGCCACTGCGACGCGCGGTCGGCGAGCAGCTGGCCGGGCGCCTTCGAGTTCTGCGCCTCCTGCACCAACTTGACGATCTGGGCGAGCGCCGTGTCGGCACCTACCTTGGTTGCCTTGTAGCGAAAGCTGCCGCTTTTGTTGATCGTGGCGCCGATGACCGTGTCGCCGGCAACCTTCTTCACCGGCATCGATTCCCCGGTCAGCATCGACTCGTCGACCTGCGAGCTTCCTTCAGTGATCTGTCCGTCGACCGGGATCCTGCCACCGGGCTTGACGACAATCGTTTCTCCGGCGAGTACCTCTGACGTCGGCACCTCGACTTCGGTTCCGGCGCGAAGCACGAAGGCCATGGGCGGCGCAAGACTCATCAATGCGCGGATTGCCTCGGAGGCCCCGGCTCGGGCCCGCATCTCCAGCCAATGGCCGAGCAGGATGAACACGAGCAGCACTGCCGCGGCTTCGTAGAAGACCTCTCCCTCGTACAGAAACGTGGCTCCCACGCTGAACAGATAGCCCGTTCCCACCGAAAGGACGACCAGAGTCGCCATGTTGACGACTCCGTTGCGGGCGGACCGCCACGCGGCGACCAGGAACGGCCAGCCTGGGTAGGCGATGGCGCCTGTGGCAGCAAGGAAAAGGAAAAGCTTGCGATCCATGCCGAACGGGGCTGAAAAGTCGCCGAGCATCTTCCCCATGGGTGAGTAAAGGAAGACCGGGATGGCGAACAGCAAGGCGACGAGGAATCGGTTGCGCATGTCGGCCGCCATGTCCTGCATGGACATGCCGGGTGCATGGCCCATGGCATGCATCATTTCTGCCTTGTCGTGCGCCATGGACTTTCCTGGTGCTCCATGAGCCTGGTGGCCAGCGTGACCAGCGTGGTCAACCTGAGCCGGCGCGCTCGCCCTGCCGACGACCGCATGGCAGACATGAGCCGGCACCAGCTCGCCGCGGCAGTGGTAGCCGCAGTCCTTCACGCGTCGCCGGATGGCTGCGAGGGTGACTTTCGTTTCGTCGTACTGCACGGTGGCGCTCCCGGCGACATAGTTCACCTCCGCTTGGTGGACGCCAGGAATTGCGCTCAGCTGTCGGGCGATACCCGCCGCACTCAACGTCGAGACCATCTGCGCGACTTCGACAGTGCTGGTCTTCATGCCGCAGCCTCTTGAGTTCTGAACGAAGGAATGAATCGCGGTGTGCGCGCCGCGTATATGTCGAAGGCCGCACCAAAGTGCTTTTGCAACTCGGCTTCTTCCGTGATGGCAAGTCGTCCGTACATGACCAGCAGAATCGGAAACATCGCCAAGGTGAGCAGCGTCGGCCACTGCAGGAGGAAACCCAGCAGGATCAGGACAAAGGCGACGTACTGCGGATGGCGGATGCGCGCATAAGCGCCTGTGGTGGCCAGCATGTTGTTGCGTTGTGCGTGATAAAGCACGTTCCATGCGGTGGACAAGAGATAGAAGCCGTAGCCGAGGAATATGTAGCTGGCGAGATGAAGCGGCCCCAAGTGCACATCGCCCTGTTCGCCCAGGAGGGTCGACCACAGGTGGCCGGAGTTGTGCGACAGCAGGTCAAGGCCGGGGTACCGCGTCTGCAGCCACCCGGACAAGACATAGAGCGTCAGAGGAAAGCCGTACATCTCCACGAAGAGAGCGACGACAAAGGCGGCGAAAGCGCCGAACGTTCGCCAGTCCCGCGCGGTCTGGGGCTTGAAGAAGCTGAACGCGAATATCAGAAAGATCGCCGAGTTCAGAATGACCAGCGTCCAGAGACCATAGGCCGAAGTGTCATGGGTCATGGCTGCGCTCGTGTTCTGGCAGACCGCTCATCGGTCGGGTCTGTAGCACCCTGGCGGGGTGCATGCCCGGCCTCGTGGGAACCGTGCCGGTTGTGCATGAAGACATGCATGAGAGGACATGCAAGAAGCAGGAGGAGCGGTAGCGCGCCGATGAAGTGGGCACGGTGCTCGCCGACCAGGAAATAGGCTGCGATGGCCCCCATGACGATCAGGCCGACCGCGTATCGGGAGCGCCAGAAAGCAGGAGCTTGCGACTGAGGCAGCGAATGGTGTTCGTTCATCTGGACTCCGAAAGATTCAGGTCGACCCGCCATCGGTTCTGCAACAGCGGAGGAGCGCCCCGGCCAGCAGCGCCTACGTGCTCGGCACGGAGGTGCCGCCGGTCCTGCCTACTTCGCAGGGGCGGGGGGCAGGCGGTCCAACATCATCTGCATGGAGGCGCCCATCATTTCCATGCGCTTTTCCATCATTTGATGATGCATGGCCATGCCGCCCTTCGAAGACTGCATGCCCCCTGTCGGCATCCCATTCATCATCGTCATGCCGTCCTGCATCGTCTTCATGTGCTCCGCCATCAGGGCGCTCCGCTCCTCTGGCGTCTTTGCGGCCATCAATCGTTTGTGCATGTCGCATGGTTTGGGTCTGGGCATCCATCTTCGACATGCTCGGTGCCTTTGCGGCAGGTACCTGTTCGGACGGACGCGCGGTGTCGGTCCCGGCGGGGTGATGGCCGGTGTGCTCAGCCTTCGGGGCTGCCAACGCTGAGGTGCCGATTAATGAAACTGCGAGTGCAAGTGAGAGGAGACGAATCCGGTTCATGTGGAACTCCAGGTAATGCATGTGTTGAAACCCGAGGCGCAAGGGCCGAGCCCTGTCGATCCCGCTGCGCGGGACGGAGATCAGCGCCGCGATGGAAAACGCCGTCGATCTACAGGAACGCTAGAGTGCCCACCGCGAGTAGATGATTCGCTCGGGAGGGTCGCTCAGTGAGGGTGGGGCGTAGACGCCGCTTCGGTGGCGTGCGGACAGCGGCGCGCGTTTGGCCCAGAGGACACCGATCCAGGGAGGCGGGGCACCCGGATCTATCGAGTCGTTCCCGTTGCTGCTCTGCAAAGCCTGCGAACCTTCGTCGCAGGCCTTCAGGCAAGGCGCGGCCGTGGAGCTCTGTTCACTCGCGTGGGCAGCGGCTGCGGCACGATCCACGCTGTGAGATCTCCCGGACGCAGGCTGGTGCCCGGCATGATCCGGAGCTTTCAACAGGCACGCATTCGCCACGCCCGAGGCCAGCACGAACAACCACAAGCCCAGCATGAGCGATGCGGCATTGCGGCTGGCGATGGATCGGCGAAGAAGTTTCATGAGGCGGGTTCTCGACCCATGGTAGGAGGGATTCGCAGCTGCACGTTGACCTGTATCAACGCGAGGCGTGCGAAGGGGTCTCTGGTCAGGGTGCCCCCAATCCAGGGCGCTGTCGGTACGCTGTCGAACACTGGACGCAACTGCGTGCCGAGTTCGCTTGCGACGGTCCCCTGTTCCGGTGCGGCGAAGTCGCGCAGCCGCTCGCTTGCGGCCTGGGCACGCTGCGGCTGATCTGCAACCCTTTTTCCGGCTGGTCGCGGACACCTTGCCACACCGGGTCGCAGCGTCGTTGTTCGACTTCTAGCGGCTCAACCGCCGCATGCACAACAAGCTTTTCATCGCCGACGGATCGATGGCGATCGCACGGACGCATCATCGGAGACAACTACTTTGCTCGCGACCTGCTCGCCAACTTCATCTGGCATACCCGCTCGGGTCTGTCGTGCTCGGATGTTCCACGCGCTGATCTCCAGGCCGAGTTTGTTCGAGAGACGTCGTCGACTCAACAGTCATTCCCGATCATGCCGCCGAGCGAGGCCCTCGGTCACGGTCCTATCGGCGACGAGCTGGGCGGCGGCCGGCTGGGCCTTCTGTGGGGTTCTGTGGAGGCGTTCTCGGATCCGCCGACGAGTAACTACGCACCGATATCACGAATGCTCCGACGCAGGACCGGTCAGGCCATGCGGTACCCGCAAGAGTCCTTCTGTTCGGCGCATGAGTGGGCTCTCCTTCATGTCAAAGCCGCCGTGTTCGATCGAGACAAGTTCTTCATAGGATCGATGAACTTCGACCCGCGGTCCGAGCGTTACAGCATGGAGACCGGGCTTTTCATTCACAGTGCCGAAGTCGCTTATGGATGCGTTTGTATGTCAGAGTGCTCGCACCCCTGGCGCCGGAAGCGCTGCTTTGCGCATTGCGACCCACGTCGACAACCCCTACATCAGGACCACCACGGCGTGGGCCCCGCCATCGTCGACCAGTTCGATCCGGTTCCCGCGTAGCGGCGCGTCATTCACCGAGATCGCGGGGCCTGGCCCAGGACGATCGGCAGCCCCAGGTTTGACATCGATGCGGTACATGGTTCGACGGAAGCGGTAGTCCACCCGGTACCCCGTCCATCCGCTAGGCACGCACGGCTGGATCGAAAGCGATGCGCCCGCGTCGTCGACCTGCAGTCGCAGGCCCAGCAGCGACTCGACGATCAGCCGGTACATCCAGCCCGCAGAGCCGGTGTACCAGCTCCAGCCGCCGCGCCCGGTGTGCGGCGGCACGCTGTAGACGTCGGCGGCCACCACGTAGGGTTCGACCTTGTAGATTGCCACCTCCTCCGCTGTGCGCCCGTGATGCAGCGGGTTGATCAGGTCCATCACCTGCCATGCGCGCTCGGCATCCCCGAGCGTGGCGTAGGCCATCGCCACCCACACGGCGCTGTGGGTGTACTGGCCGCCGTTCTCACGCACGCCCGGCAGATAACCGGCGATGTAGCCCGGGTTCGGACCCTTTCGGTCGAACGGCGGGTCGAGCAGTTGCACGAGCCCGGACTCGGCGCGCACCAGATGGCCGGCCACCGAGTCCATCGCCCGTGCGACCCGCTGGGCGCTGCCGATGCCCGACAGCACCGCCCAGCTCTGCGCGATGGAATCGATGCGGCACTCGGCGTTGTCCTTCGAACCCAACGGCGTGCCGTCGTCGAAGTAGGCACGTCGGTACCAGTCGCCGTCCCAGGCCACCGCCTCCAGGCGGGCTCCGAGCTGCTCTCGTTCGCTCTCGCAGCGCCCGGCGAACGCCTCGTCGCCGTGACGAAGCGCCAGCGCAGCGAACTCGCGCAGCACCTCGCACAGGAAGAAGCCGAGCCAGACGCTCTCCCCCCGGCCCTGGTGACCGACCTGGTTCATGCCGTCGTTCCAGTCGCCGGCCCCCATCAGCGGCAAGCCGTGGGCGCCGAAGCGCAGCCCGTGCTGCACCGCCAGGCTTGCGTGCCGATACAGGCTCTCCGATTGGGCTGAACGGCCTGGCAGGTCGTAGTAAGACTCGGCGTCGCTTGCGACCGCGGGCCCATCCAGGAAGGCAACCTTCTCGTTCAGGATGCCGGTGTCGTTGGTCGCCCGTACATAGCGGCACAGTGCCAGCGGCAGCCACAGGAAGTCGTCCGAGATGTGCGTTCGCACCCCCCGGCCCGACGGCGGGTGCCACCAGTGCTGCACGTCGCCTTCGACGAACTGCCGGCTGGCGCTGAACAGCAGGTGGTCGCGCAATGCCTGCGGCTGGGTGTGCACCAGTGCCATGGCGTCCTGCAGCTGGTCGCGAAAGCCGTAGGCACCACCCGACTGGTAGTAGCCGCTGCGCGCCCACATTCGACACGCCAGCGTCTGGTAGACGAGCCAGCCGTTGGAAAGGATGTCGAGCGCGGCGTCCGGGGTGCTGACCTGCACGGCGCCCAGCACCTCCTGCCAATGGGCATTCACCTCCGCCAGCGCCTGGCGGGCGGCGGCCCTGCCACGGAAGCGCCGGACGAGCTGTCCGGCCTCGTCCTCGCTGCGCCCCATGCCCAGGCGAAATATGACTTCGCGAGTCTGCCCAGGCGCCAGCTCGAAAAGCACCTGGATCGCGGCGCACGGGTCGAGCGCCACCCCCGTGCGACCGGAAAGGCGAAGCCGGCGCAGCGCGGCAGGCTGTCGCATCGAGCCGTTGCGGCCGATGAACTCGGCGCGGTCGCAGGTGATGCTGCCGAACAGCCGGTCGCTCTCGTCGACGTCGAAAAAGCCGATCCAGTCGCCGAAGTCGTTGCTGTAACGATTGCGCGCGTAGATGGCGCCGCCGCCCGCAACCTGGTCGGTGTGGATGTGCGGTGCGGTCTTGGCGCGGGTGTCGCCGAGCACCCACTCGACATAGCCCGTGGCGCTGAGCAGCCGCGGCCGCGCGCCGTCGTTGCGCAGCCTCAGGCGCGAAAACTTCACGGCCGCGTCGATCGCGACGAAGACCGTCAGCTCGCTGTGGATGGCGGCCTCGGCGTGCTCGAACACGCTATAGCCGAAACCGTGCCGGGTGATGTAAGGCGTGGCCGCGCTCTCGTCGCGCAAGTCCCCCGGTGCGGGCAGCGAGGTCGGGTGCCAGACCTGCCCGGTTTCTTCGTCGCGCAGGTAAATGGCTTCGCCGCTGCTATCGCTGACGGGGTCGTTGTGCCAGGGCGTCAGGCGCAGTTCGTGCGCGTTCTCGCACCAGGTGTAGCTGCTGCCAGCGTCGGAGACGACCGTGCCGAAGCGTGGGTTGGCAATCACGTTGGCCCATGGCGCCGGCGGGCGCCTGTCCGGTGTGGTCGAGATCACGTACTCGCGGCCGTCGGGCGAGAAGCCGCCGATGCCGTTGAAGAGCAACAGGTCATGCATCGACGGGTGCACTGCCACGGGTGCCGACGGTTCGGCGACCCGCGTCGGCACGAGGTCGGCCACGCGCCGCTCGAGGGACTGACCCCGCTGCACCTGTTCGGCCAGCGAGCCGCGCCGGTCGGAGATGATGGCGCGGGCGACCGATTGCAGGAGCACGCGGTCCTCCACCGCAATCTGCTCGGCGTGACGCACGAAGATGCCGCCGGGCCGATCGACGACATGCGGTTCGGAGCTGCCAGCGATCAGCCCCAGGATCTGCTCCTGCAGGCGTTGGCGGTACACGTCGCGCTCTTCGTTCCAGACGACCAGGTCGACCGCCAACCCCTTGAGGCGCCAGTAGGCATGAGCCTGCACCATCTGGCGCACGAGATCGATGTTGCTGGCGTCGCTGACCTGCAGCAGCACGATGGGCAGGTCGCCCGAGATGGCGTAGCCCCACAGGCCCGACTGGCCGCGCCGGTTGCGCAGCAGCACGGCGGTGTCGGCACGCAGGGTGGGCTGCGAATGCACCACCGTGTTGGCCAGGCGGGCAAAGAGGGCCGACTCGACGTCGGTAACGTTCAGCTGCCGCAGCCTGACCTGGCCGTGCGTCCAGGCGAGTTCGAACACCCGCTCGGCCAGTCGCCGGTCGGTGTACTTGTGGGCCAGCTCCAGGATGCCTTCACGCGTGGCGGCGACGCCGCAGACGATGTCGATGACGGCCGTCTGCTCGGAATCGAGCGTGATCACGCGGCGGGTGGCCACGATGGGGTCCAGCACCGGGCCGCAAGTGCCGGACAGGGGCCCGGCGTCGCGCATCGCGCTGGGCGCATGCAGGCTGCGACCGCGCCCGATGAAGCGGGCGCGGTCGGTCTCGTGCGAAGCCGGCCCGGCCGTCGCCCCGTGCACCGCGATCAGGTGGAACATCCAGGGCGGCTGTTCGTCGGCGCCACGCGGCCGCCGCGTGCAGACGATCAGCGCGGGGTCCTCGATCACTTCGGTCTGCACGAACAGCTTGCTGAAGGCCGGGTGCTGGGCGTCGGACGCCGCCGTGGCAAGCACCACCTCGCAATAGCTGGTGACCTCGATGCTGCGCCGCACGCTGCTGCGGTTGGTCAGCCGCAGGCGGCGCAGTTCGACGTCATCCTCGGGCGAGACGGCGACCTCGGTATAGGCGTCGATGCCCTGGTCACGGCGGCGGAACTCGGCGCGGCCTTCGCTGAAGATGGCTTCATAGCTGTCCGATTTCCAGTGTGTCGGCTGGTGCGTTGTCGACCAGAACGTGCCGGTCTCGATGTCGCGGAGATAGCAGAAGCTGCCCGACGCGTCGGCGGTGCCGTCTTCGGCCCAGCGCGATACCGCGATGTCCTTCCAGCGGCTGTAGCCACCGCCAGAACTGGTGAGCATCACGTGGTAGCTGCCGTTCGAAAGCAGTTGCACTTCCGGCGCTGTCGTGTCCGGCGAGGTGACGACTCGGACCGGCGTCTCACCGCTCGGTTGCCCGCTGCGGATCTCGGCGCGCTCTGCCATCGGCTGGTGGAACGCGACCGATTTCGGGACGCGCTCGTGCAGCAGCAGCAGCGTCGCCCGCAGTTCGGGATCCGATTCGAAGCGCCGCTGCATCGGGCGGTCGAGCAGCACGTAGACCAGGGCCAGCAGACTCATGCCGAGGTGGTGCGCCATGTACGAACGAACGATGGCGCTGCTGTTGCCGCGCAGCTGCCGGGACGGCGTGTAGTCGACGGCCTCGTAGTAGCCGAAGGCACCCGCCACGCCCGCGTCGGCCAGGCGTTGCAGGTTCTGCATCGCCGCTTCCGGGGCGACCATCAGCGCCATGACCGTCGCGTAGGGGGCGACCACCAGGTCTTCGGCCAGCCCGCGTTTGAGGCCGAGCCCGGGAACGCCGAAGGCCCGGTACTGGTAGTTGAGCTGGGCGTCGGTGGCGTTGTAGCCGGACTCGGAAATGCCCCAGGGTACGCCGCGCTGCCTGCCGTAGTGGATCTGGCGTGCGACTGCGCCGCGCATGGTCTGGTCGAGCAGGGTGTCTTCGTAGCTCGGCATCACCAGCATCGGCATGAGGTACTCGAACATCGAGCCGCTCCACGACAGCAGCACCGGTCCGCCGTCGGCGACAGTGAGCTGCCGGCCCAGCGCAAACCAGGTTTCCTGCGGGAGCTGCGCCTTGGCGATGCCGACGAAACTCGCGAGCCTGATTTCCGAAGCCAGCAGGTCGTAGCGGCCGGTGTCGAGGCGGCGGTCGTCCACGTTGTAGCCGATGGCCAGCAGGTCGCGCGCAGTGTCGTAGAGGAAGCCGTAGTCCATCTCGGCCATCGCGCCGGCCCGCAGCGCCAACGACTGCAGCGCACTGCCGCGCGCGGACAGCACCGGCGTCTCCCAGCCCGCTTCGGCGAAGATGGCCGCGTCGGGGCACAGCAGTTGCAAGTCGGCCAGCGCGGCTTCGCACTGACGGACCAGCGCACGTGCCCAGCGATCGGCCTCGGCCCCGCTGCCGGGTCCGACCTCGGCGTCATCGGCCGGCGCGAACCCGTCCTCTGCGGGAGCCGAGGCCGGGATGTCCTGGGCGCCGCGCAGCAAGGTGCTCAACGCCTTGCACAGATCGTGAGGCAGCTGCGGCGCCGGCGCTGCGTACGTAGCAAGCAGGCTTGCGAAGCGCGCGATTGCACTGTCCGCCGGCACCCTGCCGGTGGCCAGCTGCAGCAGGCGCAGGGTGTCCTGGAGCCCGGCAAGGATGAGGTCCAGCTGGGGCGGCTGCCCGGCCAGCAGCCGCAGGCCGGCCTGCAACGTCAGCAGGTGACCTGCAAGATTGCCGCTGTCGACACTGGAAACGTAGGCCGGCCGCAACGGCTGCAGCGTGCGGGTGTCGTACCAGTTGAGCCAGTGGCCGCGGTACTTCTCCAGGCGGTCCAGCGTATCCAGCGTGGCCGCGGTGCGCTCGATCAGCTGACCCTCGGTGATATAGCCGAAGTCGCGCGCGCTGAGGCTCGCCAGCAGCGACAGCCCGATGTTGGTGGGCGACGTGCGGTGGGCGACCCGGGGCACCGGATGCTCCTGCACGTTGTCGGGCGGCAAGTGGTTGTCGCGGGCGCCGACGAAGGCCTCGAAGAACGCCCATGTCCGACGCGCCAGCATCCGCAGCTGCACGGTCTGGGCTGCACTGAGCGCGGACTGGTGGCGCTTGCGTGGCCGATTCAGCCACCACACGATGGCCGGCGACGTCAACCACAGCACCAGCACCGGCAGCGCACTGCCAACCGCGTCCGGGCGCAGCCGGGCAAGCCCGGCCAGGGTGGCCGCCGCGACGGTCGGCGCGATCCACATCCGCCGAAACGTGGCGACGAGGTCGGCCGCCGGCGCATCGGCGTCGCTGCTGCGTCCAGCGTCCGATGAGGGCTGCCACTCGAGCAGGCGCCGCCGGCTGATCCACAGGCGCCACTGCGTGCGCAAGATCGCACCGACGTTGAAGAACGCTTCATAAGGCAGGGTGGCCAGGGCGAGCGTGGCCTGGCTCACATGGCTCACCGCCGAGGGGGCCGTGGCCGCGACGTGCTGCCGGTAGTCGAGCTCGTCGGGCTTGCGCAGCAACTGCACGAAGAAGCCTATCAATGGCGGCGCGTACAGCACCGCCAGGCAGGCCACGGTCCACAGCGCAGGCTGCAGCAGCACTGTCCAGCCCAGCAGAAGCAGCGCCGCCAAGGCCGGCGGTACCAGGCTGCGGCGCAGGTTGTCGAAGATCTTCCAGCGCGACAGCGCGGAGAGCGGGTTGCGCACGACGACGGCGCGAGCCGGGTCGGCGCTGGGAATACCGGCCTCGCCGGCCGTCATCCGCAGCCCGGGCAGGAGCCAGCCGATGATCTGCCAGTCGCCGCGCATCCACCGGTGCCGTCGCCTGACGTCCTCGTCGTAACGCGAAGGCGATCCCTCGACCAGTTCGACATCACTGAGCAGCCCGCTCCTCGCGTAGCCGCCCTCGAGCAGGTCATGACTGAGGATGCGGTTCTCCGGCAACCGGTCGCGCAGCACATGCTCGAATGCATCGACGTCGTAGATGCCCTTGCCGATGAACGAGCCTTCGCCGAACAGGTCCTGGTAGACGTCGCTGACGGCACGGGTGTACGGGTCGATGCCAGGCTCGCCGGCGAACAGGCGGCCGTAGCGCGTGCGGCCGGCCTCGGGCAGGCTGATCGTTACTCGCGGCTGCAGGATGCCGTAGCCGCGCACGACGCGCGGTGCACCCGCCGGGCCGCCGAAGTGCGGTCGGTTCAGGGGGTGCGCCATCGCCGCGACGAGCTGCCGGGCGGCATCGCGCGGCAGCTGTGTGTCCGTGTCCAGCGTGATGACGTAGCGCACTCCGGCGAGTTGCGACGTATCGCCGACGACCAGCAGGAATCTCTGGCTGCCTTTGCCACGCAGGAGGGCGTTCAGGTCGGCGAGCTTGCCCCGCTTGCGCTCACGGCCCATCCAGACGCCCTCGCGCGGGTTCCAGAGGCGAGGGCGATGCAACAGGAAAAAGCGCTCGCCGTGTTTGCAATTGAGCGCCTCGATCCCGGACCGGGCACGGTCAAGCGTCGCCGCGTCCGCCGGGCTGGTCGCTTCCGGCGCATCCCGGAAATCCGTGAGAAGGGCATAGCGCAGCTGCGCATCGCGGTTGCCGAGGAAGCGCACTTCCAGGGCCTCGACCAGCTCGTCGGCGGCCTGCTGGCTGCCGAGCAGCGTGGGCACCACGACCAGCGTGCGCGCCTCGGGCGGGATGCCGGAGGAGAAATCCATTCGCGGCAGCGTCATGGGTTCGCTCAGCATCGTCGACAGCCAGTTGACCAGCGACACCGCCAGCTGGCTGGCTGCGATCAGCAGCAGCAGGACGGCGAAGGCCAGCCACGGCTCCCGGGGCAAGGCTAACGGTGCCGTGAGGCCCTGCGGTGCAGCGTAGAGTGGCACGATGGCCAGTGCCAGCGTCAGCAGGGCGATCGAGCCGCCATGCCAGGCCAGCGGGCGCCGTGACACGCGGCGGCGCAGGCGCTGCCACGGCCCGACGCGCAGCCTGGCCATGCGTTCGAGGTCGGCCCTGCCAGAGTCGACGAGGTAGTAGCCGACATGCTCACACTGCGCGGCATCCGGCTCCCGGCGCCCGACCGCGGCCCGCGCCAGCTCGATCGCGGCCAGCGCTACGTCGGGCTCGGTCAGCGCACTGTGGCGGGCGATGCGTTCGAC
This sequence comes from Rhizobacter sp., assembly GCF_031412495.1. Classification (GTDB taxonomy): domain Bacteria; phylum Pseudomonadota; class Gammaproteobacteria; order Burkholderiales; family Burkholderiaceae_C; genus Schlegelella_A. The sequence goes on from NZ_JANODC010000545.1 coordinate 34,873, forward strand.
GGAACGTCGATAGGTGTCCCGGGTGATGAAGTCCATCTTCGAATACACGCCGGCCGGGTCGTCGCGCAGCGTCTGCTCGATCTTGGACAGCGACTCGACGAACTCACGCCAGGGCATGGCACCCAGGAGGCGCAGGCTGCCGATGCTGTTGCTGACCGAAACCTGGGCGGCGGCCTGCCGCTGGCCTTCGAGCTGCACCAGCTGTTCGATGGTCTGGTGGTTTTCGCCCAGGCGCTGCTCGACCCAGCTTAGCGGCAGCGACAAGGCGGCGCTTCTGCCATGCAGGATGCGGGCGATCTCGGAGACGAACGGCGCGGTCATCGGCGGGTCCGAGCGAGCCATGTCGGCCAGGACCAGGATCAGACCCTTCGGATCGCGCTCCGCCACGTCGAGCATCTGGTCGGCCCACAGCCCCGCGACGTCGCGGTCGATGCGGCTGGCGGCCACGCGAGCGGCCACGCGGCGCAGGTTCTCGATCAGGGCCAGCCGCAGCATGATCGGGATGGCCCACAGCTCGCCCAGCTGCAGCAGCTTGACCGACTGGTAAGCGGTGATGAAGCGGATCAGCGAACCGCGCCCAAGCTGGCCGTCGCCGTGCGCCACGGCGTGCAGCGCGAGGTCGTAGACCCGCGGGAAGCCGGCGTTCGCCCCGCTGGCCAGGCGCGGCAGTTCGCGGCTGTAGCCCGGTGGCAGGTGCCGCTTGGCAGTCCTGATCTCTTCTTCGATCAGATGAAAGTTGTCGAGCAACCATTCGCCCGCTGGCGTCACGCGGCGCTGCCCCGACCCGGTCTGCGCCAGCAGCGTGCCCACCTCGGCCAGCTTCTTCTCGTTCGCAGCCAGTCGCGGCAGCAGCCGGTCGGGCGAGCGTTTGAGGGTCAGTTCATGGGCAGCGGCCACCTCCTTGCCGTGCTGCTCCATCTGATCGGCGGTGAACAGCTCGGCACGCAGAGGGACTTCGTCGACCGCGCCGCCAGGCAGGGTGCGCCTGCCGTGGCTGGATCGCCCCGCAGCCTCCCGCAACCTGGAAAGCACCTTGTCTTCGAGCCATCTCGTCGCTTCCACACACTCTCCAGCCGCGTGGCGGCGTCGACACATTGTGGTGCCCGCTGCGAGCCCCCGCGAGGCTCGATGTCAAAGCGCGGCGTATCGATGCAAAGCTTTAAGCGAGTCGTTCACCGTGACACATGTTCCGGATAGAGGGGTGCATGTCGCTGTGCCTGGCGAAAGCACGCAGCTCAGTTCGGCTTCACTCGACCTGGGAAGGGGCGCGTAGCGCACGGAATCGCGACTATGGTCCTGCATGATGTGCCAGGAACCGCTCACCAGCACAGTGACCATCAGCACGATGGCCAGCTGATTCGGCCTCACATCCTCATCGGTGCGGTAGCTGTACACCAGCGCCAGTGCGCCTACCCACGCCAGACCGAAACTCGCGCCAGCAATCACGTCGGACGCCCAATGAACGCCGAGGTAGAGGCGGGACAGCGCAATCAGTGCAATGCTCGAAGCGGCCGCCACGGCGATCAAGAGTCTGGCGCCAGCGCCCCGCTTGCGGCAGATCAGAAAGGCGAGAAACCCATACGCCACGACGCTCATGGTGGCGTGACTGCTAGGGAAGGCAAAGCTCTCCACGCCGTCGTAGAACAGGGCCGGGCGCGATCGTTGAAGTACGACCTTGAGCAGTTTGACGATAACCTGCGCCACCCCGACAGCGGCCAGCCAATAGAGGCATGTCCACCAGAGACGGCACCAGGCGAACCACAGCAAGGATGCCAGGATGACCGGCAGCAGGACCTGGAGATCGCCCAACTCCGTCGCTGCAACCATCGCGCTGTCCATCCAAGGCGTGCGGAGCTGCTGCATCACGCCGTGCACGATGACATCAACGTCGACCAATAGGTCACGCGTTGCCACATCCTCCAAAACCTTCAAGAACAGCCATGCACTGCCCAGAACCACCAAGGCAGCCGGTAGGGAGAAGCGAGACCCACGGTGCCAGACGTCGACGAGTCGCGCCCATAGCGTCCTGATCGCAACGACTCGACGCGGTTGCACGACGGGCTGCTCCTTCACGTCACCAGGCGGGCGGTCTGCCAGGCGATCTGTTCTTCTTCCTTTGCCGGCATCACCCGCACGGAGGCCTGGCGGATGCCCAGCGCCTCGAGCCCCTCGTGAATGAGCCCGCGCGTCGAGGCATCGTTCTCGCCGATCCCCCCTGTGAATACCAACAAATCCACACCGCCGAGGACCGCTGCCATCGCGGCGATCTGCTTGCGCACCGATGCGCAGAACATCGTGATGGCGAGCCATGCGTCATCGCTCGAAGCACCTGTCGAATCTGCAGCGGCAATCAGCTCCCTCAAGTCACCACTGAGGCCCGAGATGCCGAGCATTCCCGACCGCTGGTTGATCAGTGCCTCCAGCCTAGCGGCGTCATAGCCGTGCTCGCGGACCACGTACGCCACCACGCCGGGATCGATGTCACCGCAGCGTGTGCTCATGATCACGCCACCCGTCGGCGTCAGCCCCATGCTCGTGTCCACTGATTCGCCGTGCGCCACTGCGGTGACGCTCGCGCCGTGGCCGAGATGGGCGATCACCATCCGGGCCGGCACGTCAGGGCCAAGTTGTCGCACGATCGATTCTCCCGAAAGGCCATGGAAGCCGTAGCGCTCGATGCCCAGCGCCCGAAGCTCATGCGGAATGGGCAGCGTGCGGGCGACGGCAGGCATGCCCGCATGGAATGCCGTGTCCAGACAGGCCACCTGCGCGATCCCGGGAAAGCGAGCCTGCGCTGCCTGCACCAACGCCAACGCAGGCGGCACGTGCAGCGGTGCAAACGCGGCGGCGTCTCGGAGTTGGCTCATCACGGTCACGTCGATCAACCGGTGGTTTCGGCACTGCGGTCCGCCATGAACAATTCGGTGACCGATCGCGGCAGGCGGGGGCAATCCCTGCGCCTTCATCTGCTGGTCGATGCGGGCGAACGCTGCTCGCGGCTCCGAGACCGCCTCGTCCGAACCAGAGGCAAGCACGCGACTGCCGCTTGCGCCGACCATGAAGAGTCCGAACTTGAGCGACGACGAGCCGACGTTCAGCGCGAGGACGGGTAGGTCGGTGTCATCGCTCATGCCGGCCAGCGCCAGTCGCGCACTTCCGGCAGATCCTCACCGTGTTCGCTGATGTAGGCCTTGTGACGCGCGATGCTGGCGTCATAGCGCTGCGTCGCCTGCTCGACAAGGTGCGCCATGCGCGGGATACGGCGTATGGCGTCGAGCGCCAACTGGTAGCGGTCGATGTTGTTGAGCACCACCATGTCGAAGGCCGTGGTCGTCGTGCCTTCTTCCTTGTAGCCTCGCACATGCAGGTTGTCGTGGTTGTGGCGACGGTAGGTGAGCCGGCGTATCAGCCCGGCGTAGCCGTGGAATGCAAACACGACTGGCTTGTCGCGCGTGAACATGGCGTCGAATTGCTCGTCGTCCAGGCCATGCGGATGCTCGGACGGCGGCTGCAGCGCCATCAGGTCGACCACATTCACGACCCGAATCCGGATGTCCGGCGCATACCCGCGCAAGAGCGCCACAGCGGCCAGTGTTTCGAGGGTGGGCACGTCGCCGGCGCAGGCCATCACCACATCGGGCTCGGCACCGGTGTCGTTGCTGGCCCACGACCAGATGCCGGCACCAACGGCGCAATGGCGCGCGGCCGACGCGATGTCGAGCCACTGCAGCGCGGGCGCCTTGCCGGCGATGATCAGGTTGACGTAGTTGCGGCTGCGCAGGCAATGGTCGGCGATCGATAGCAGGCAGTTCGCATCAGGTGCCAGATAGATGCGCACCACGGCGGCCTTCTTGTTCGCCACGACATCGATGAAGCCCGGATCCTGGTGCGAGAAGCCGTTGTGGTCCTGCTGCCAGACATGCGAGGTGAGCAGGTAGTTGAGCGACGCGATGGGCTTGCGCCAAGGGATCTGGGCGCAGACCTTCAACCACTTGGCATGCTGGTTGAACATCGAATCGATGATGTGGACGAACGCTTCGTAGCAAGAGAACAGGCCGTGGCGCCCGGTGAGCAGGTAACCCTCGAGCCAGCCCTCGCACAGGTGCTCGCTCAGCACTTCCATCACCCGGCCGGCCCGGGCGAGGTGCTCGTCCAGCCCGTCGATCCGGTACTGCCAGACCTTGTCCGTCACCTCGTAGACGTTTTGCAGCCGGTTGGAGGCGGTCTCGTCCGGGCCGAAGAGCCGGAACG
>NZ_JANODC010000546.1:0-2636 GCF_031412495.1 Rhizobacter sp.
GACGCCGACGTCGACGGCGCCCACATCCGCACCCTCCTGCTGACCTTCCTGTTCCGGCAGATGCCCGAGCTCGTCGAGCGCGGCCACATCTACATCGCCCAGCCGCCCCTCTACAAGGTGAAGTTCGGCAAGGACGAGCAGTACCTGAAGGACGGCCACGAGCTCGACAGCTACCTGATGCGCGTGGCGCTGAAGGAAGCGCGCCTCGAGACCGGCCACGAAGGCTCCGGCGGCGGCGGCGACGCGGCGCCCGTGCTGCAGGGCGAGACGCTGGAGGCGCTGGCGCAGAAGTACGTCATCGCCAAGAACGTCGTCGAGCGGCTGTCGAGCTGGATGGACGTCGACGCCCTGCGCGCGATCGCCAACGGCCTCGCCCTCGACCTCGACACCCTCGACGCGGCCGAAGCCTCGGCCCGGGCTTTGCAGTCGGCGCTGCTGAAAGGGGAAAACGCGGCCGAGGTCGCGGCCGAGTTCGACGCCCGCACCGACAAGCACGTCCTGCGCATCAGCCGCCTGCACCACGGCAACATCAAGTCGAGCGTCATCAGCTCCGACTTCGTCCACGGTGCTGACTACGAGGCGCTGAGCACGGCCGGGCAGACGTTCAAGGGCCTGGTCGGCAAGAACGCCATCGTCAAGCGCGGCGAGGGCGACCGGCAGAAGGAAGCGAGGGTCGGCGACTTCCGCGAGGCGATGGCCTGGCTGCTGGTCCAGGCCGAAGGCGCCGTCGCGCGCCAGCGCTACAAGGGCCTCGGCGAGATGAATCCGGCCCAGCTCTGGGAGACGACCATGGACCCGGCCGTGCGCCGCCTGCTGCGGGTCCAGCTCGACGACGCCATCGAGGCCGACCGCGTCTTCACCATGCTGATGGGCGACGAGGTCGAGCCGCGTCGCAACTTCATCGAAGGCAACGCGCGCCGCGCCGCCAACATCGACGTCTGACCGGGGGCCCATGCTCGAGAACCTGCCGGACGCGATCGGCCACGCCTTGCGCGAGCAGCGCGCCGGCCTCGACAAGACCGCGTTCAACGCCGTCGACCTGCGCCAGGGCATGGCCGCCATCACGGTCACCAGCCTGGTCTTCGCCGATCACGCGCCGCTGCCCGATCGCTACACCGCCGACGGCGCCGGCGTGTCGCCGCCACTGCAGTGGTCGGGCGTGCCGCCGGCCGCCGCGTCGCTCGTGCTCATCGTCGAGGACGCCGATTCCCCGACCCCGCAGCCACTGGTGCATGCGATCGTCGTCGACATGGAGGCTGCGGCCGAGGGCGCCTTGGCCGAAGCCGCCCTGCCGAGCAGCGACAACGAGGGCATCGGCCTGCAGGTCGGGCGCAACTCCTTGCTCCAGGCGATCTGGCTGCCGCCCGATCCGCCGCCCGGGCACGGCGTGCACTGCTACGCCTTCCAGCTCTTCGCGCTGGAGGCCGGCCCGGCCTTCGACGGCGCGCCGGGCCGCGAGGCGGTGCTCGAGGCCGTGCGCGAGCGCGGCCTGGCGAGCGGCCGCCTGATCGGCACCTACGAGCGGCCGGACACGTCGATCCGCATCGGCGACGAAGAGGCCGTGACCGCATCGGTGCCGCCGCTGGCAGTCTGAAAGATCGTCCGGAATTGGCGCGCGCGGTGGCCTGACGCGCTCACGGGAAAGGGCGGCGCGAGACAATCGGACGTGCCCGATGACACCCTCACCCACCACCGCCGCCTGAGCTGCGGCGTCGTCCTGCTCACCGCCGGCGGCGGCGAGTTGCTGCTGTGCCATGTCACGGGGCAGCGGCACTGGGACCTGCCCAAGGGCGGCATCCATGCCAACGAGAGCCCGCTGCAGGCGGCGCTGCGCGAGACGCGCGAGGAGACCGGCCTCGACCTCGCCGCGGACGCCTCGCTCGACCTGGGGCGGCATCCCTACACGGCCAAGAAGGACCTGCACCTGTTCGCCTTCCTCGCCGAACGGTTCGACACCCGCCTGCTCCACTGCGACAGCGTCTTCATCGAGCGCGGCACCGGGCGTGCGCGGCCCGAGATGGACGGCTTCGGCTGGTTCGACGTCGTCCGCGTGGCGGAACTGTGCACGCCAAAGATGGCGGCGCTGCTGACGAGCCTGGAACTGGACACCGTCGTCCCCCTCCTGCGCGAACGCGCGCAGCCGCTCGCAGCCTAGTCGTCGGCCTGGCGTCGGCTCAGCGCGAGAGCGCGAGCTTGACGCCGAAGCCGATCATGAACACGCCGGCGGCCTGGCTGAAGAGCCGGCTCACCTTGGGGTTGGCGCGCAGCCGCTCGGCGAGACGGTGCGTGAGCAGCGTCACGACCAGGCCGTAGAGGAAGGTCAGGGCGGCGATGGTCAGGGCCATGACCGCAAATGTGTCGATGCCGGCATGGCGGGCCGGATCCACGAACAGCGGGAAGAAGGCCATGTAGAAGACGATCGCCTTGGGGTTGAGCAAGGTGATGACGAAGGCCTGGCGGAAGTAGTGCCCGGTGCGAATGTTCAGGACCGGCGCCGCCCCGGGCTTGGCGAGCAGCATGCGCAGGCCGAGCCAGGCTAGGTAGGCGGCGCCCAGCCACTGCACGCCCCGAAAGGCGGCCGGGTAGGCGGCGAGCAGGGCAGCGACGCCGGCCACCGCGAGCCACATGAGGACCTG
>NZ_JANODC010000547.1:0-7980 GCF_031412495.1 Rhizobacter sp.
GTCGGCGACGACCAGCCGGTGCACCTGGTGCTCGATCATCAGCGCCAGCGCATCGAACAGCGGTGCTTCGGTTGAGATGGTCACCAGCTTGAACGTCGCCAGCTCGCGTACCGGCAGCGCGCCATCGTCGACGGCCGGCCGCTGGCGACGCTGCCGGTGCGCGAACTGACGACCTTCAAGCTGGTGACCATCTCACCCGAAGCGCCGCTGTTTGATGCGCTGGCGCTGATGATCGAGCACCAGGTGCACCGACTGGTGGTCGCCGACCGCGAGCGCATCGTCGGGCTGCTGGAGCAGCTCGACCTGCTGAGCTTCCTGTCGAACCACTCGTACGTGATCGCGGTGCAGATCGCGCAGGCCCGCGACCTCCCTGCGCTGCACTCGGCCGCGCAGCGCATCACCCGCTTCGTGGCCTTGCTCTATCGCGGCGGCACCAAGGTCAGCCAGATCGGCAAGCTGGTGCAGGCGCTGAACGCCAAGCTGTTCGAGCGCGCCTGGCAACTGATTGCGCCGCCCGCCTTGCTGGTCGACAGTTGCCTGTTCGTGATGGGCAGCGAAGGGCGCGGCGAACAATTGCTGAAGACTGACCAGGACAACGGCCTGATCGTGCGCGACGGCGCGGAAGTGAGCGCGGCCGAGGTGGAGCAGGCGTGCCAGCGCTTCTCCGCCGCACTGCGTGAGTTCGGCTACCCCGATTGCCCGGGCGGCATCATGGTCAGCAACCCGTCGTGGCGGCGCAGCACCAGCGATTTCGCCGTGACCGTTCGCCGCTGGCTGCTGCAGCCCGACCCCGAAGGGCTGATGGCGCTCGCGATCTTCATCGATGCGCATGCGGTGGCGGGCGATGCGGCGCTGCTGGCGCAGGTGCGTGCCGAGGCCGATGGGCTGGTCTCGGCGGACGATGCACTGCTCGGCCGTTTTGCCGCAGCAGTCGACTCCTTTCCCGAGGAATCCGCCGGCTGGTGGAACCGGTTGCTGCTGATCGGCGAGCATGGCAAACCATTGCTCGACCTGAAGAAGGGCGGCATCTTCCCGATCGTGCACGGCGTGCGGAGTCTTGCGCTGCGCGATCAGGTGACGGCCACCGGCACGGTGGCCCGGCTCGACGCGTTGGTTGCCAAGGGCCGCCTGCAGGCCGGTTTGGCGAGCGACCTCGCCGATAGCCTGCATTTCCTGATGTCGCTGAAACTCAAGGCCGGCCTGGCCGAGCTGGACACCGGCCGGCCCGTGAGCGGTGGCGTCGCGACAGACCGGCTGAGCAGCCTGGAACGCGACCTGCTGAAGGACGCTCTCGCCGTGGTCAAGCGCTTCAAGGTGCTGGTGCGGCACCAGTTCCATCTGGAGGCGGCGTAACGCCGAGCAGGCAGCATGCGCGCGCGCTGGCTCGATTCGGTGCATCGCGTCTGGATGCTGTATCACCTGGCCGATCCGCATTTTGCGTTCCTCTACGAACCGCCGCCCGATGGCGAATGGGTGGCGCTGGACTGCGAGACCACCGGGCTGGACGTGCACCGCGACCAGATCATCTCGATCGGCGCGGTGCGCATCGTCGGCAACCGCCTGCTGACGAGCCGGCGTCTGGAGCTGCTGGTGCGCCCCGAGCGCGCGCTCAATGCCGACAGCGTGCGCGTGCACCGGCTGCGCGAGAGCGATGTTGCGCAGGGCATGGACCCGGAACAGGCGATGCGCCAGCTGCTCGAGTTTGTCGGCAGCCGCCCGCTCGTCGGCTACTTCCTCGAATTCGACGTGGCCATGCTCAATCGCGAAATCTGGCCGCTGCTTGGCGTGCGCCTGCCGCAGCCGAAGATCGAGGTCTCTGCCATGTACTACGACTTCAAGAACCGTCAGCTGCCGGCGCACGAGCGCGGCGGCACCATCGACCTGCGCTTCGCGACGATGATGAACGAGCTCGAGCTGCCGCTGCGCGACGCACACGATGCACTGAACGACGCGGTGATGGCCGGGCTGGCGTTTATCAAGCTGCGCCGCCTGCTGGCAGCGCGTTGAACGCATCGCGCACGGGTCGCTGAGCCAGAACCCGTGTGACCCGGACCCTTGCGTCTTGCGGCCTACTTCGCGGCAGACTCGATCGGCGTCCCGGTGATGGCGCCGTTGTCCTAGTCGGTGGCGAATTTCACCTTTGCCTTCCGCGATCCGGTCCGGCATCTTCGGATCGGTGACCTTGAAGACCATTGTCATGCCGGCCAAGTCCAGGTCGGAGATCGGCCCGAAGCAGCGATAGAGCCTGCCCTGCGTCCGGTCGATCTTGCGGGGCCAGCGGTGTGTGCCGCAGGAGACACCGGATGGCGCGCGGCGTGGTCCGTGGCCGTCTGGGTGCTGGCCATACGGTGAGGATGAGATGCCCGGAAGCCGACGGCAGCCAGCGACTCCAGTTGGCCGAAACTGCGAGTTCCCCGGCCCGCCCGCAAGCTGACATTGACGGAGCGTTAGGGGTGATCGCTAGCCGAATGGGCCGTCCGGCGGCCTAGGCGGGAATCGGTGACCGGACGGCCGGCGCGGACTCAGATTTCGGTCTGCTCCGATATCTCCAGGGCATCATCCACCTCGATGCCGAGGTAACGCACGGTGGACTCCAGCTTCGAGTGACCGAGAAGCAATTGAACGGCGCACAGGTTTCTTGTTCGCCGATAGATCAGCGTCGCTTTGGTTCGCCGCATGGAGTGGGTGCCGTACTCGGCCGGGTCCAGGCCGAGCTCCTCGACCCAGCCTTCGAGGATTCGGGCGTACTGGCGTGTGCCAAGGTGAGGTGAGCCGTGGATGCGGCTCGGGAACAGGTAGTCGTCGGACTTGAGGACCGCCATCCTGATCCACTTTGCCACCGCGTCCCGGGCGGCGGGGGTGATCTCGAACTGCACTGGTCGCTGAGTCTTATGCTGCATCACGACAGCACGCGAGGCGACCTGGTCGCCGTGGCAGACGTCGCGCACCTTGAGCGCAACCAGGTCGCACCCGCGAAGCTTGCTGTCGATGCCCAAGTTGAAGAGGGCGAGCTCGCGTACGCGGTTCTCCATCTGCAGACGGACCCGAAGTGCCCAGATGTCCCTGAGCTTGAACGGAGCCTTCTGTCCGACGATCTTGCCCTTGTTCCACGGTTCGCGAGGGGTGGCGTTGCCTGCAGTTCCCATGATGGTCTCCCATCGAGTTGAGGGAGCGGAACGATGCGCCTCATCGATGCGGCCGACGCGGTCTGGCCAGAACGGCCCCGTCAAGATGGAGGTAGTGAGTCGGCTTACGGGCGCGCAGACGAATTGGCGCTCTCGGCCAGAAGCCGACGGTCACGAGCGACTGCTTTTCTTCCACACGCCGCCGTGGTCGCTAGGCCGGATACCTCATCCGCGAGATCAACGCGGCAAAGCGAGCATCGCCGTGCAGACCTTTCCAGCGCGGATCGAGACGGAGCCAGACAAGCCAGTGCGAGCGCTCGTCAAAGGCGCGTTCGAGCCAGCGGAACGCCTCCTCGCTCTGGCCAAGTCCGGCATGGACCAACGCCACACCGTACGCAGTGACGAAGCGTTGCTTCGAGAGCGCCTCCATTTCCTGCAGCACGGCTTTGGCGTCCTTGATCATGCCCGCCTTGCCAAACGTGAAGCCGCGCGCAGCGACGAGCACCGACCACTCGCGCGCCTTCTGCTCGGCGGCGGCTGTCGCGGCGAGCGCAGCGTCGTACTTGCCCTGCTCCAGGAGGGCGCGCGCCAACCAGAGGTGCGCCACCAGGAAGTCGCTCTTCATCGCCAGCACGGACTGCAGCTGGGACACCGCTTCGACGTAGCGGCCGTTGTAGTAATGGTGAAAACCGATGTCAGTGTTGATAGCAAGCGAGAGCGGATCGAGCCGGTGCGCCGCTTGCACTTCGCTGAAGCCCCGGTCGGGCTGGCCACTCGCCAGCAGGTACACCGCGTACCACTGGTGCGAGACCGGGTCGTTCGGGTTCAGCTCGATCGCGCGGGTGAACTCCGCTCCGGCCCCCTCCCAGTCCCAGTCAAAGTAGAACTTGATGTAAGCCAGCGCGGCGTGCGCCTGGGCAAGCGTTGGATCGAGGTCCAGCGCTTTCAGCGCGTACGGGCGCGCGACAGGAAACGTCGCAGACGGTGCGACGTAGCCGAGGTAGCCGAGGCTCGTGTGCGCGTCGGCCAGCGCCGCGTGCGCCAGCGCGAAGCGCTGATCGAGTTCGACGGCGCGGCGAAATTGAACGACCGCGCCTTGCAGGCTCGGCTCAGAACGCTGGTTCCATAGGTAGCGCCCCTGCAGATACGCCTGGTAAGCCTCGGCGTTCGGCGTCGGCGCCGGCGTCGGTCGGGCGTTCTCTGCGCCCGGCAGCGAGCTGCGCAGCACGCCTGCAACGTCGTGCGTGACACGCGACTCGAGTTTGGGCAGCTCCGCCAGCGCCACCTCGTACGCCGCACTCCACACTTGCGCGTCCCGTGCGACGTCGACCAACGCGACGCGAAGAGTGAAGCGGTCACCTACCCGTGACAGCCTGCCTGTGACGACCGCGCCGGCGTCAAGCGCACGACCGGCAGCGGAAGGATCGGCCGCTGCATCCTTGAAGCGGAATGCCGATCCTCTCGGTGCCACGCGCAATGCCCTGATTCGCGTCAACCCCTCGATGACGCTTTCGGCGATGCCATCGGCAAGGTAGGCGCTTTGCGGGACGTCGACGGCGAACGGCAGCACGGCGACCGATGAAAACTCCCTGGTTTCGGGCCGGCGCAGCCAGCGCCAGCCGACCAGCGTCGCCGCCATGGCAGCAAGACCGCCGATCACGAAGGCAACCGTCCGACGCGGAACACCGGCCACCGGATCCGAGCCGGGTACTCGGGGCAGACGGTCCCCGGTCAGCGGCTGCTCGCCAGGCGAGACAACCCGCGCATCCGTGGCGACATCGCCGACTTCGACCGCGGCATTGAACCGATAACCCTGTCGCGGCACCGTCTGGATCCATTCGCCTTCAGGTGCGGCCCCCAACACTTTGCGGAGTGCCGAGACGTTCACGCTCAGGTTCACCTCCTCGACGACAACACCGGGCCATACCGCCTCAAGCAGCTCGTCCTTGGTCAGCAGGTGCCCGGCATGTCTTACGAGCGTGGCGAGAAGATCGAACGCCTTGCCAGTGAGCGCCACCGGCTTGCCGTCCGACAGCAGCAGACGTTCGCTGGGCACCAGCACGAAGCGGCCGAAGCGAAAAGTCGCTTGCTCGTGGGGTTTCATGCTGGTGCGCAGGCGATTTGCAGGCGAAATCCAGGCGATTCGCAGGGACGACCACAGGAGTGATCGAGATCATGGCACGGCCAGCTCTCAACCACATCCCTTGGAGGCAACCATGAATGCACTCACGTTTTCCCGCCTTCGGCGCACCACGTTGATGGGAACCATGTCCGTTGCGGGTGCCCTGGCCCTCCTGCCGACCGTCGTGAGCGCTGCAGGCGAGGACGAGGTACGCGCGGTCTTCGATCAGTTCGTCAAGGCGCAGAACTCGCACGACGTCGCTGGCGTGCGCGAGCTGTTGCTTGATTCGCCGAACTTCCTGTGGGTCACCCGCGGTGCGCCGGTCTGGGGGCGCGAGGCCGCCCTCAAGCGGTTCGAATCTCTGTATCAGGGCACCTGGAAGCTCGCACCAGACACGTCCAACCTGAAGGCGGTCCTGGTGAGCGAGACGACCGCACAGCTCTACATCCCGATCACCTTCAATATCGGAGCGCCTGGCCAGCCAGCGCCGGACACGCCGTTCCTGATGAACCAGACTTTCGTCAAGACGGCTGCCGGCTGGCGGATCGCCAGCATCTTGCCGATACCCCTTCCAGCACCCGCCGCCGCGCCGCCGAAATGATGCCACGCCCTCGGGCGAAGCACGGCGGGCGCGGGAGGCGCCACGGCGAAGGACCGCTTTGAGGATCCGAAGTCGCTCAGGCTCGGTTCCGCTTCGGGTCGACAGTGACCGGTCGCGGCGGACCAAAGCTGTCACTGGCTAGGTCGCCCTCGTGAGCCGAGCTTTCGGTCGGTCGACGTGCGGCAGGTCTTGAGGTGCACCGGTCATTGGCCAGAACGGCCGGCGAAGGTCAGGTTCCGGTGACTGCCGTCATTCGCCTCTCGGGCCTGACCGACCGCAACTAGTCTCAAGCCGTCCTTCGCCCTACGAGTGCTCCGCTGCGCTGCGCCCCGGCAAAGCCCAACAGCTGGACATCGCAGGCACGCACGAGCCGACGCGCACCTCCCGAGTCGGCCTGCACAAAGACATGCCCAGGAAGATCAGGTGCGGCAGACACAACGAGTTGACCGGTAACGCCTCCCACCGCCACAACCAAAACAGGCTTGCCCGGTTGGGTGCGCTCATCTGGACCCTTGGCAAACTCCACGCCTTGCATCGACGCCGAAGCGGCTAACTCCCCTCCTGCCGGCAAGTCAGCGGGCGACGACCGCGTCTCAGCTGCATAGTGACGTACGGGCAAGTTAGCCTTCAGCTTCGCCACGGAGCTGCGGGTGACCAAGTCGGGCATCGTGCACCAATCCTCCACCTCCTGGGCATGCTGCTGGTGCAGCTTCCTCAACTCGTATAACTCGGCCATGCCCTGGCAGCGCCCTTCGCGGTACAGCTGAAGCAGCCAGGCTGGTGCGTCGACGAGTGCGGTCGCATAGGTCACGTACTGCCGACTTTTCCCTAACCGCCGGGCGATCTCGGCTTGGGTTTCACCAGCGGCCAACCTCTTCTGGACAAAAAGGGCGATCTCCAGCGGCTTCAAACCCTCGCGCTGTTCGTTCTCGATGACCTGGTCGTAGCTGTCCGCCGTCGCGTCCACGAACGCCGGAACCTCCGTCACCCCGGCGAGGCGACTTGCCCTCAGCCGGCGTGCTCCGAAGTTCAGCACCCACCGGTCTGAAGGCTCCTTGCTCTTTCTCACCGAGATCGGCTGCCGGACACCGCGCTCGCGGATCGTCTGCGCAAGCTCCTCGAGCGTGGCTGCATCGAACTCCTGGCGCGGCTGCTGGGGGTCTTCGTCGATGCTGTCGATCGGGAGCATCAGAGGCGCGCCCGTGGCCTGCACAGGCGCGTCGAGCGCGGCCAGGTCTTCAAGCTGCAGCGGCATCGACCGGCACCGGTCCGGTCGTGGGGGCTGGTGCGGTTCTGGGGGCGGGGTCGGTGACGAGCTGGGCGATCCTGGTCAGGCTCGGCTCGATCTCCCGCCAGGCGTCTCGCGCGGCCGTCTTCTTCATCTCCCAGAGCACCTCCCCGGCGGCCTGCGCCTCGGCGATGCAGGACCGCTTTGGGATCGAGGCGATCGCGCCGGCACCGTCGCCGATCTTGATCATCAGCGCATGGTGCCGCTCGATCACCTGGATGAAGTTCGCCCTCTGAAACGGCGTCGGCTCGACCATCGTCGGCAGCAGGCCGATGAGGCTGAGCTTCGGGTTCAGCACTGCCTTGATCTTGCGCACGCCGACGCGCTCGTGGTCGACCAGTCCCTTGACGCCGTCGAGCGCTTCCTTGTTGAGCTGGATCGGCGAGAGCGCGAAGTCCGCCGACGCCAGGGCGGAGATCAGGCGGATGTCGGGATTCGGGTGCGTGTCGATGACACACACGTCGAACTGTGCGTCAACAGCCGCCAGGAACCTGCGGAAGGTCCGCGCGAACGGGGTGTGCTTGTCTGGCTGGCGCTCCAGAAACATCAGATCCCCATCCGCGGGCACGAGCACGAAGGGTTCGGAGGCGAGCTCGGGGACGGGGCCAGTGAGCAAGCTCGATGCACCGACCTCGGCGACCCTCGGCCGCCCCGACAGCCGCAGCGGCTTGCTCAGGTTGCCCTGGTGATCGAGATCGATTGCCAGCACTCTCTTGCCCTGCTGGACCAGCAGATGCGCCAGCAGGGTGGCGACGGCGCTCTTGCCGACGCCTCCCTTCTGGTTGCAGAGGACGAGGGTCTTCATGCCTTGGCTCCGAACGCGCGGCGCGCCGGCTCATCATCG
>NZ_JANODC010000548.1:0-2656 GCF_031412495.1 Rhizobacter sp.
CCTCGCCTCCGAACAGCTTGCTCAGCACGGTCGTGATCGCCGCCGTCAACGTCGTCTTGCCATGGTCCACGTGGCCAATGGTCCCCACGTTGACGTGCGGCTTGGTTCTTTCAAACTTGGACTTGCCCATTACTTGCCCCTCGCGGTGATGATGGCGTCGGCGACGTTCTTCGGCGCCTCGGTGTAGTGCTTGAATTCCATGGTGTAGGTGGCCCGGCCCTGGCTCATCGAGCGCAGCGTCGTCGAGTAGCCGAACATCTCCGACAGCGGCACCTCGGCCTTGATCACCTTGCCGCCGCCGGCCATGTCGTCCATGCCCTGGACCATGCCGCGCCTGGACGACAGATCACCCATCACGTTGCCGGCGAAGTCCTCGGGCGTCTCCACCTCGACCGCCATCATCGGCTCCAGGATCACCGGCGACGCCTTGCGACAACCGTCCTTGAAGCCGAACGACGCGGCCATCTTGAAGGCGTTCTCGTTCGAGTCGACTTCGTGGTACGAGCCGAAGGTGAGCGTGACCTTGACGTCGACGACCGGATAGCCGGCGAGCACGCCCGCGGGCAGGGAGTCCTCGACGCCCTTCTTGACCGCGGGAATGAACTCGCGCGGCACGACGCCGCCCTTGATGGCGTCGACGAACTCGAAGCCCTTGCCCGGCTCCTGCGGCTCGATCTTGAAGACGACGTGGCCGTACTGGCCCTTGCCGCCGGACTGGCGCACGAACTTGCCTTCGACGTCGGTCACCGGCTTGCGGATGGTCTCGCGGTACGCGACCTGCGGCTTGCCGACGTTGGCCTCGACGCCGAACTCGCGCTTCATGCGGTCGACGATGATCTCGAGGTGGAGCTCGCCCATCCCGGAGATGATGGTCTGGCCGGACTCCTCGTCGGTCTTGACGCGGAACGACGGGTCTTCCTGGGCCAGGCGGCCGAGGGCGATGCCCATCTTCTCCTGGTCGGCCTTGGTCTTCGGCTCGACGGCCTGCGAGATCACCGGCTCCGGGAAGATCATCTTCTCGAGCGTGATGATCGCGGCCGGGTCGCACAGCGTCTCGCCGGTGGTCACGTCGCGCAGGCCGACGCAGGCGGCGATGTCGCCAGCCAGGATCTCCTTGATCTCCTCGCGCTGGTTGGCGTGCATCTGCAGGATCCGGCCGATGCGCTCCTTCTTGCCGCGGATCGGGTTGAAGACGGAGTCGCCTGACTTCAGGATGCCGGAGTAGACGCGCACGAACGTCAGCTGGCCGACATACGGGTCGGTCATCAGCTTGAACGCGAGCGCCGAGAACTTCTCGTCGTCGGCGGCGCGGCGCTCGACCGGCTTGTCATCGTCGTCGGTGCCGGGCACCGGCGGAATGTCGATCGGCGACGGCATGAAGTCGATCACGGCGTCGAGCATGCGCTGCACGCCCTTGTTCTTGAACGCGCTGCCGCACAGCATCGGGTGGATCTCGCCGGCGATCGTGCGCATCCGGATGCCGGCGTTGATCTCGGCCTCGGTGAGCTCGCCGGTCTCGAGATACTTGTTCATCAGCTCTTCGTTGGCCTCGGCCGCCGCCTCGACCATCTGCTCGCGCCACTTTTCCGCCTCGGCCTGCAGCTCCGCGGGAATCTCGGCGTAGGTGAACTTCATCCCCTGCGACGCTTCGTCCCAGTAGATCGCCTTCATCTTGATGAGGTCGACGACGCCCTTGAAGTTGTCCTCGGCGCCGATCGGAATCACGATGACGACCGGGTTGGCCTTCAGGCGGTCGATCATCATCTGACGGACGCGGAAGAAGTCTGCGCCGACGCGGTCCATCTTGTTGACGAACGCGAGGCGCGGCACCTTGTACTTGTTGGCCTGGCGCCAGACGGTTTCCGACTGCGGCTGCACACCGCCGACCGAGTCGTAGACCATGACCGCGCCGTCGAGCACGCGCATGCTTCGCTCGACCTCGATCGTGAAGTCGACGTGGCCCGGCGTGTCGATGATGTTGATGCGATGCTCGGGGAAGTTGAGCTCCATGCCCTTCCAGAAACAGGTCGTCGCCGCCGAGGTGATGGTGATCCCGCGCTCCTGCTCCTGCTCCATCCAGTCCATCGTCGCCGCGCCGTCGTGCACTTCGCCGATCTTGTGGTTGACGCCCGTGTAGAACAGGATGCGCTCCGTCGTCGTCGTCTTGCCGGCGTCGATGTGGGCCGAGATACCGATGTTCCGGTAGCGCTCGATGGGGGTCTTGCGGGACATGACTTGCTCCAGATGCGGTCTGCCCGTCCGGCGGTCCGGGAGGCGGGCGCGGCCCGTCGAAGACGGGCCGGAAAGCTTCGGCTCAGATGGGGTTCAGAAGCGGAAGTGCGAGAACGCCTTGTTGGCCTCGGCCATGCGGTGCACTTCGTCGCGCTTCTTCATCGCCCCGCCGCGGCCCTCGACCGCCTCGAGCAGCTCGTTCGCCAGTCGCTGGGCCATCGACTTCTCGCCGCGCTTCCTCGCCGATTCCTTGAGCCAGCGCATGGCCAGGGCGACGCGCCGGACCGGCCTGACTTCCACCGGCACCTGGTAGTTGGCACCGCCGACGCGGCGCGACTTCACTTCGACCATCGGCTTGATGTTGTTCAAGGCGACGATGAAGATCTCGAGCGGATCCTTGCCGGACTTCTTCTCGACCTGGTCG
>NZ_JANODC010000549.1:0-2056 GCF_031412495.1 Rhizobacter sp.
TACATCAGAATGACAAGCGTGCCCGCCAAGAGGTTCTCCTGATACGTCCACGGAAGAATCAAGCCGACGCCAAGCAAAACAATGTTCAGCCCAGCATAGTAGGGTGAGAGCGGATCGTGCGCCGCGTAGACGGTGCCGAGCCCGCCTTCGCCGAGCTGGTACTTGAGCGCGTAGCGGCCGATGTGGCCGATCGTCGGCAGCGGCGTCGCCGGCGCCGACACGAGACCGGCGAAGCCGGAGACGCCCGTGGCCACGGGCGGATCGGAATCGCCCCACAGGGCGACGCCGGGCAGGCTCGGCGGCGGCCCCGGTTCGGTGTCGCCCGTGGCCGAAGGCGTCGGGATCGAACTGCTCACGGACGCAGCTTAAGTGACGGGGCCGATGGGCCGGTGTGAAAAAGGCGTCGGCGCCTACGTTCGTAACACAAGCTCACCATTCCCGGCACGGCCCGCCGCCGAAGCCTGCGCTGCCCTCGACGGGCGCACTGGTCGATCAGCCGCGTCTGGCCCGATTCGCTTCGACCTCGGCCGGGCGCAGCTCGGCGGCTGCCTTGTCGAGCACGCCGTTGACGTACTTGTGCCCGTCGGTCCCGCCGAAGCTCTTCGCCAGCTCGACCCCTTCGTTGATGGCGACCCGGTAAGGAATGTCGAGGCAATGGCGCAGCTCGTGCACCCCGATCATGAGGATGGCGTGCTCGACCGGCGAGAGATGCGCCGTCTTGCGGTCGACGTGAGCGGCGAGCACGGCGTCGATGTCGGCCGCCTCGCGGATCACGCCGTGCAGGAGCAGGTCGAAGTGGGCGACGTCGCATTTCTCGAAGCCGGGCTGCTCGCGCACGTGGGCGTCGACGACGCCTGCATCGGCACGGCTGACGATCCATTCGTACAGGCCCTGGACGGCGAACTCGCGCGCCCGCCGGCGTCCCGACTTGGGCGAGGCACGTCGCGCCCCTGTCCGCTTGCCGGCCTTGGCGGCGGCATCCGGATCGTCCGTGCTCACGACCTGCTCAGCAGCTGCGCCATCTCGACCGCGACGCGGGCGGCGTCGCGCCCCTTCTCGTCGGCGCGCGCCTCGGCCTGGGCGACGTTCTCGCAGGTCAGGATGGCGTTGGCGATGGCGACGCCGTGGTCGAGGCCGACGCGCGTGACCGCGGCGCCGCTCTCGTTGGCGACCAGCTCGAAGTGGTAGGTCTCGCCGCGGATGATGCAGCCGATCGCGACCAGGGCGTCGTGCTCGTCCTCGTCGGCAAGGGCATTGAGCGCGACGCCGATCTCGAGCGCGCCGGGCACCGTCACGTGCGTGATGTCGGCGGGGGCTACGCCGAGAGCGATCAGCTCGTCGCTGCAGGCGCGTGCGAGGCGGTCGGTCAGCGTTTCGTTGAAGCGGGCCTGGACGATGCCGATGCGCAGGTCGCGGCCATCGAGGCGGGCCGCGCTGCCGCGCTCAGCGTTGCGCATGCGAGGGCACCGGCGCGGCGACGGGCGGTTCGTCGGCCACGAAGGCGGTGACCTCGAGGCCGTAGCCGAGCAGGCTCGGCATGCGCCGCGGGCTGCCCAGCAGCTTCATGCGGGCGACGCCGAGGTCGCGCAGGATCTGCGCCCCGATGCCGTAGGTGCGCAGGTCCATCGGCAGCGCCGGCTTCCTGGCGCCGCGGCTGCGCGCAAGCACCTGCGGCAGCAGGCTGGCCGCGTCCTCGCCGCAGTTGAGCAGGATGGCCGCGCCGCGCTCGCTCTTCTGCAGCGCGGCGAGCGCGCGCGGCAGGGGCCAGGAGTGGTCGCCGGGGCCGGCATCGAGCAGGTCGAGCACCGACAGCGGCTCGTGGACCCGGACGAGCACCTCGTCGGCCGCCGACCACTTGCCGCGGGTCAGGGCGATGTGCAGGCCGCCGGTGCGGTCGCGGTAGGTGGCGCAGTCGAACTCGCCTTGCTGCGTCAGCATCTTGCGGGTGCCGACGCGCTCGATCAGCGTCTCGTTGCGGCTGCGGTGCTCGATCAGGCTGGCGATGGTGCCGATCTTCAGCCCGTGCAGCGCGGCGAAGGCGATGAGGTCGGGCAGC
>NZ_JANODC010000550.1:0-5480 GCF_031412495.1 Rhizobacter sp.
CAGCGACTCGACGCCGACGACGAGGACACCGCCGCCGGAGCTGCCGCCCTGCCCCGGCGCACGCGAGCGCCTTAGGACGATCTCGTCGTCGTCGCCCTTGCGGTCCGGCGCCGGCCGCAGCAGGGCCTCGATGCTGTGCAGCGACAGCTCGTCCTTGCCGACCACCTCGAACAGCGCGTCGGCGCTGCGGAAGCCGAGCTGCGCGGCGAGGTCGCCGTGCTTGAGCGCAGTCCGCCCCTCGCGTTGCAGGAGCTTCTCGTCCGCCTCGCGGCCGCGCGCGATCGTGGCCGCCAGGGCCAGGGCGTTGAACCAGGCCCGCACCTTGGCCTTCGAGCGCGCGCTCTGCAGGTAGCCGAGCTCCGGGTTGAGCCAGTCGAGCGAGGGGCCGCCGCTCTTCGCGGCGGTGATCTCGACCACCTGGCCGCTCTGCAGCCGGGTGCCGAGCGGGACCATGGCGCCATCGACCTTGGCGCCGCGGCAGCGGTGGCCCAGATCGGTGTGAACGGCGTAGGCGAAGTCGATCGGCGTCGCGCCCGCGGCCAGTTCGACGACCTGGGCCTGCGGCGTGAACACGTAGATGCGGTCCTGGAAGAGCCCCTGGCCCGATCCTGCGTCGGCGTTCGCTGACGCGCCCACCTCCGGCGTCGCGTCGGCGGCGAGGTCGCGCTCCCAGGCCAGGAGCTGGCGCAGCACGACCAGGCGGGCCTGGGCGACACGGGCCTCGAAGGCGCCGCCGGCGATCGACGCCGCGACCCCGGCCGGCGCCTCCTTGTAGGCCCAGTGCGCGGCGATGCCGAACTCGGCGTGCTCGTGCATCTCGCGGGTGCGGATTTGGATCTCGACGGCACGGCCCTCGTCGTCCAGCACCACGGTGTGCAGCGAACGGTAGCCGTTTGCCTTCGGCCGCGCGATGTAGTCGTCGATCTCGACCGGGACCGCGCGGAAGCGCTCGTGGACACGGCCGAGGACGGCGTAGCAGCCAGCCACGTCCGGAACGATGACGCGCAGGGCGATCACGTCGAGGACGCCGCCGAAGCCGAGCCCCTTGCGCGCCATCTTCTTCCAGATGCTGTAGAGATGCTTCGGGCGGCCCTGCAACTCGGCGACGAGGCCGCGCGCGGCGAGGTCGGCGCCGAGCAGCGCGCGCAGGGCGTCGACCCGCGCCTCGCGGTCGGCACGGCGCTCGTCGAGCATGGCGGCGATGGCGCGGTAGTGCTCGGGGTCGCTGAAGCGGAAGGACAGGTCCTCGAGCTCCCACTTCACCTGCCAGATGCCGAGGCGGTTGGCGAGCGGCGCGAAGACTTGCAGCGTTTCCAGCGCGATCGCTTCCGGACACGGCCGCTTGCTCGCGGCGTGGAAGCGCAGCGTCTGCAGGCGCGAGGCCAGGCGCAGCAGCACGACCCGGAGGTCGCGCGAGAAGGCGAGCAGCATCTTGCGAATGCGCTCGACCTGGCGGCTGCGCTCGGCGGCGTCGAGCGCGGCGCCCTGCGCCGTTCGTTGCAGCTCGCCGAGCTTGCGTGCGTGCGCGACGAGCTCGGCCTGCGAGGCGCCGAACAGCGGCGTCAGGACCTCGTCGGGCTTGCCGAGCTGGTCGGCGGCATGGACCAGATAAGCAGCGGCGCACAGGGCCGGCGCGGCCCCGATCGCGGCGAGGATCGCGGCCGTGCCGTCGGCGTGGGCGAGCACCGCCTCGCCCGTCGGCAACTCGCGCCCGTGCAGCAAAGGCGCAGCGAAGGCGCGGGCCCGCGGCACTGCGTTCTCCGGCACCGCTTCCTCGGCGACCCCGAGCAGGCGGACGATCGGTGCGGCGGCGCCGTGGGCCACCGACGAATCGGTCTTCATGCTCAGGCGGCCAGCAGGAACTCCCGCAGCACCGCCACCTGACCCGCGTCGACCAGGGTGGGCGCGTGGCCGACCCCCCGGAACTCGTGCAGACGGGCGCGCGGTCCGCGCTGCGTCATCGCCTCGGCGGTGGCCCGCGACAGCACATCGGAAGACTCGCCGCGCACGAGCAGCGTCGGGCAGCGGATCGCGTCGTAGGCGGCCCAGAGCGCGGCCTCGCCAGCGGCGGCGGCCTGGGGCGTGATCTGGCGCAGGGCGACGGCGATCGCCGGGTCATAGTGGAGGCGCAAGGCCGCCTCCGAGCGGCGCAGCATCGGCTCGGTCAGGGCCATCCACTGCTCGCGGCTGTGCGGGCCGAAGCCTTGCGAGATCGTCTGCAGGTAGTCGGCCGCCTCGCCGGCCGAGCCCCAGGTGAGCGGCGCGCCGACGTAGCCGGCGATGCGGGCGATGCCGGCGGCGTCGATGGCCGGGCCGACGTCATTGAGCACCAGGCGCTCGATCGGCGACCCGGGCAATGCCGCCAGGGCCATGCCGATCAGGCCGCCCATCGACGTGCCGACCCAATGCACCGTCTTCGCGTCGAGGCGGGCCAGCAGCGTCACCATGTCGGCCAGGTAGGCGTGGATCTGGTAGCCGCCCGGGTCCACCAGCCAGTCGGACTCGCCGCGGCCGACGACGTCGGGGCAGACGACCCGATAGTCGGCGCGCATCGCGGCGGCGAGGGTGTCGAAGTCCCGGCCCTGGCGCGTCAGGCCGTGCACGCAGATGAGGACGCGGCCGGGGTCGGCGCCGCCGTGGTGACCCCAGTCCCAGTAAGCCATCCGGTGCAGACCCCGGGTGTCGAGGCACTGCACGTGGCGCAGAGAGGGTTCGTTCATGGGGCCTCCTTCACTTCATCTGCACCGTGCCGTTGACGGTCGCGGTCACGATCGACTTGCCGGGCTCGACTGAGAGCGCCTCGCTCGACGGAGCAGCTCCGACGGCCTGCATGCGCAGCATCGGCATCGGCCCGCCCTCCGGGTCGCTCGTGGCGACGCTGACCTCCCGGATGGTGTAGCCGGAATAGCCGAACTGGCGGGCGTAGTCGGCCGCCTTGCCGCGGTAGCGGGCGATCGCCTCGACGGCGATCTCGGCCTCGACGCGCTGGCTGGCCTGGCGCGACAGCCGATGCCCGACCCGGGCCACGGTCATCGTGTTGATGCGGCCGGCGAGCTGGCCGATGGCGGCGATGTCGCGGCCCTCGACGATGAGCTCCGCCGAGCCCTGCCAGCCGCTCAGGCTTGGCGGACTCGTGGCGGTGCCGCCGGCATAGCGCGGGTACAGGGAGAAGTTTCCCGTCTGCACCTCCACCTCGCCCGGCCGCGCGGCCTTGCGCGCTTCGGCCAGGGCGGTGTCGAGGGCCCGCTTCAGCTGCGCCTGGACCGCGTTCGCATCGGGGCCCTCCCGCGAGGTCGAGAAGGTGATCGCGAGCAGGTCCTTCGTGACCTCGACGCTGGCCTGGGCGCTGAGTCCGAGCACGCCTTCGACGGTCTGCGCCTGGGCCAGGGCGATGCCGGGAACGACCGTGCAGAGCACCGACAAGGTCAGCGACGCCGCGGGCCTGCTGCAGTTCATGATGGATTCCTCAAGGCACGGCGTTCAAGGTTGTAACTTCTCGTCAGCGGCGCCCGTAACGGCCGGCAAAGCCCCGCAGAATCCCGATTGTTACAAATGGGGAAGCGATGAACACGGCCACCAACGCCCGCCCGGATCGCATCGTCGTCGTCGACGATGATGCCCGCATTCGCGACCTGTTGCGACGCTACCTGACCCAGGAAGGCTTCGAGGTCCTGCTCGCCGAGGACGCCAAGGCGCTCAACCGCCTGCTCACCCGCGAGACGATCCATTTGATCGTCCTCGACCTCATGCTGCCCGGCGAGGACGGGCTCTCCATTTGCCGGAGATTGCGGGCCGCCAACGACGTGACCCCGATCATCATGCTGACCGCCAAGGTGGAAGACGTCGATCGCATCGTCGGCCTCGAAGTGGGCGCCGACGACTACCTGCCCAAGCCCTTCAACCCGCGCGAGCTGCTGGCCCGGATCCACGCCGTCCTGCGCCGCCGGCCCACGCTCGAGGCCCCGGGGGCCCCGGCGCTCGATGCCCAGACCGTGATCTTCGGGCCGTTCAACTTCGACCTGGCGCTGCGCCGGCTCACCAAGGACGGCGAGCAGATCGCCCTGACCACCGGCGAGTTCTCGATGCTGAAGGCGCTGGTGCGGCACCCGCGCCAGCCGCTGTCTCGCGACAAGCTGGCGCAACTGGCCCGCGGCCGCGAATTCGAACCGTTCGATCGCAGCCTCGACGTCCAGATCTCGCGCCTGCGCAAGATGATCGAGCCCGACCCGGCACAGCCGCGCTACATCCAGACGGTCTGGGGCGTGGGCTACGTGTTCGTGCCGGACGGCGCTGCCTGACGGAAGGTCCAGGCCCGCCATGGGAGCTCAGACGCGGGGCCGCCCGGGTCCGGACGAGGCATTGACGACCCCCGAGCCGCCGCGGGCGGCCTCGCGCCGCGGCCGGCGCCCCCAGGATTCCGGGCAGACGGAGCGCAAGAAGCCTTCGCCCAAGCCACGCATGGCGAAGAAGTTCGTCGCCCTGAGCCTGTTCTGGCGCACCTTCTTCCTGCTCGCCCTGCTGCTCGCCAGCGGCGTCTTCGCGTGGGTGCAGACCTTTCGCGCCCTCGAGTTCGAGCCGCGCGCGGTGCAGGTGGCGCAGCAGATCGCCAGCCTGGTCAACCTGACCCGGGGCGCCCTGTCGGGCACCGACGGCATCAACCGGATTGCCATCATCAAGAGCGTGTCCAATGTCGGGCCGGTGAAGCTGAGCCCGCGCGAGCCGAACGACGGCTGGGAGCCGTTCCAGTCCGACCGCTTCCAGAACGTCATCGAGCGCGAGCTGCGCGACGCGCTCGGCGCCGACACCATCGTCGCCCGCAGCATGAACGGCCAGCCGGGCCTGTGGGTCGGTTTCTCGATCGCGCGCGACCAGTACTGGCTCAAGGCCGACCCGGCACCGCTCGGGCCGATGTCGACCAGCACCCTCGTCCTGTGGGTCAGCATCGCCCTCCTCGCGACCATCCTCGGCTCGGCCGGCATCGCCCGCCTCATCAACCGGCCGCTCCAGGACCTCTCGTTCGCGGCCAGCCGGATCGGCGAGGGCGAGTACGACTCGCGCCTCGACGAGACGACGCTCACCAGCGAGATCCGCCAGGTCAACATGGGCTTCAACCGGATGGCGCGCGAGCTGGCCAAGGTCGAGCAGGACCGCGCTGTCATGCTGGCCGGCATCTCGCACGACCTGCGCACGCCCCTGTCGCGCCTGCGTCTCGAGGCCGAAATGAGCGTCCAGGACGAGGAAGCGAAGAGCAACATGGCGATGGACATCGACCAGCTCGACGCCATCATCGACAAGTTCATGGACTACGCCCGGCCGGGCGAAGTCAAGCTGGTGCCGGTCAACGCGGCCGCGATCGTAGAGCGCGAGGCCGCCGCCTTCCGCGACACCAGCCAGATCCGGATTCAGTCGAAGGTGGCACCCGACACGCGCGTCCTCGCCGACGACGTGGAGCTGGGCCGCGTCCTGCAGAACCTGTTCGA
>NZ_JANODC010000551.1:0-9715 GCF_031412495.1 Rhizobacter sp.
TTCGGGCTCGGGCTACGCCCTCGAGAACCGGCTCCTCGTGTCGCGCGTGTTCCCGCGCATGTTCCGCGAGTTGCCGGTGCAGCACCTCGCAGCCTTCTTCGAGGTCCTGCGCAGCTCGCTCCTGCACTGGGCGCCGCGCGGCGACGGCCCGCCGCGCATCGTCCTGCTGACCCCAGGCCCCTACAACGAGACCTACTTCGAGCACGCGCTGCTCGCCCGCTACCTGGGCTTCGCGCTGGTCGAGGGCAGCGATCTGACGGTGCGCGACGGCCGGGTCTGGCTGAAGACCATCGACGGCCTGCAGCGCGTGCACGCCATCGTCCGCCGCCAGGACGACGACTACTGCGACCCGCTCGAGCTGCGTTCCGACTCGGCCCTCGGCATCCCCGGCCTCACCGAATGCGCCCGGCGCGGCTCGGTGCTGCTCGCCAACGCCCTCGGCTCGGGCGTGCTCGAGTCCGGCGCGCTGCTCGGCTACCTGCCCCGCCTGAGCCGCATGCTCCTCGGCGAGCCCCTGCTGCTGCCGTCGGTCGCGACCTGGTGGCTCGGCGAGCCGGCCGCCTTCGAGGACGCCTGGAGCCGGCCCGAGCGGCTCATCGTCAAGCCGATCGAGCGCTCGCCGAGCGAGCGGCCGATCGTCGTCGAGACCCTGAGCGTGGCCGAGCGTGGCGCCTTGAGGGAACGCCTCCTGCAGCGGCCGCAGCACTACATCGCCCAGGAATGGGTGCACGTGTCGCAGGCACCGGTGCTCGAGCGCGGCGGTGCGCCGGCCTTCGCCGCCCGCACCGTCGGCCTGCGCGTCTTCGCGGTGGCGACGCCGAGCGGCTGGCGGGTCATGCCCGGCGGCCTGACCCGCGTCGCCGGCGAGGAGGACTCGCGCGTCATCGCCATGCAGCGCGGCGGCCGCTCGAAGGACACCTGGGTGCTCGCCGGCGGCCCGGTCAACGCCGAGTTCTCGCTGCTGTCGACGACGGTCGCCCCGGACCAACTCGTCGGCGCCAACGCGACCCTCCCGTCGCGCGCGGCCGAGAACCTGTTCTGGTTCGGGCGCTATGGGGAACGCTGCGACGCGACCGCGCGCCTGCTGCGCGTCGCCCTCGGCCATGTCCTCGAGAACGGCGTCGCCCGTGTCGGCGGCACGCCGCCGGCGTGGACGCTGGCGCAGCGGCTCGGCGTCGTCGAGAGCTCGCGCTACACCGGGCGGGCGCTGCGGCGCGCGGCGACGCACGCCGACGGCGCGCTCAACGAGCGCCTGCGCCAGCTCTCTCGCGTGGCCTTCAACCTGCGCGACCGGATGTCGGTCGACCATTGGCGAACGCTCAACCGGCTCGCCGCCGACCCGGTCTTCGAGCGCGAGCCGGGCCTGCCGCTGACGCTGGTCTGGCTCGACCGCGCCGTCACGACCATGATGACCCTCTCCGGCTTCATCGTCGACGGCATGACGCGCGGCGTTGGCTGGCGCTTCGTCTCGATTGGCCGGCACGTCGAGCGCCTGGCCACTCTCTGCAGCGCGCTGCGTGTCGCCACCCGCGAGGGCCGCACGCACGAGCTGACCTGGCTGCTCGACTTCGCCGACTCCAGCGTTACCTACCGCTCGCGCTATCTCGCCGCGCCCGAGTGGCTCCCGGTTCTCGACATGCTCGTGCGCGACGAGGCCAACCCGCGCTCGCTGGCGTTCCAGGCGAACGCGGTCGCCGAGTCGATCGGCCGGCTGGAGGCGGCGCACGAGACCTTCGGCGGCGCGACCTTCGCCCCTGCGCACACGGCGCTGCTCGATCTGCGCCCCGCCGACCTCCACCCGGAGAGCGATGCACTGGCCACCGTCGTCGATGGGCTGCAGCGCGCTGCCCACGAGATCTCGGACCAGATCTCGATGACCTTCTTCTCGCACGCCGTGCCGCGCAGCAACCTGTCGCTGGCGGCATGAGCGCGCTGGCCGCGCCGCCGGTGTTGCAGGATGCCGCCCGCTACCGCGTCGAGCACGAGACGCGCTACACCTATCGCGCGCCGGTGGCCCAATCGTGGCAGCTCGCCCATCTGACGCCGCGCGAGCTGCCCTGGCAGCACGTGCTCGCGCACGAGCTGCGCGTCGAGCCGGCGCCGGACGAGCGGCACGACGGACGCGACGCCTTCGGCAACGGCACCACCCACTTCAGCCTGCACGGGCCGCACCCGCTGCTGCGCGTCTTCATGGCCTGCGACGTCGAGGTCGCCGATCGGCCCGACCCGCGCGGCGCAGCGTCGCTCGCGTGGGAGGCGGTGCGCGACGCGGTGCGCTCCGAACCGGCGCAGGACGGCCTCGTTCCGGCGCGGATGGCCGAGCCGAGCTCGCTGGTGCCGTGGTCGGATGCGGCCCGGGCCTGGTCGCGCGCCAGCTTCCCGCCGGGTCGCGACTGGCTGGCCTCGGTGAGCGACCTCATGCACCGCATCCACGCCGAGTTCGCGTTCGATCCCGGCGCCACGACGGTCACGACCTCGGTCGAAGAAGTGCTGGCGCAGAAGAGCGGTGTCTGCCAGGACTTCGCGCACGTGATGATGGCCTGCCTGCGCGGCCACGGCCTGCCGGCCCGCTATGTCTCGGGCTACCTGCTGACCGAGCCGCCGCCGGGGAGGCCGCGCCTGCTCGGCGTCGACGCCTCGCACGCCTGGGTGGCGGCGTACTCGCCGGCGCACGGCTGGGTCGAGCTCGACCCGACCAACGACATGCGCGCCGACCGGCGCCACATCACGCTCGCCTGGGGCGGCGACTTCGCCGATGTCGTGCCGCTGCGCGGCGTCATCCTCGGCGGTCGCGGCCAGAAGCTGTCGACGGCGGTGAGCGTCATCCCCAAGTAGGGGAGGGCGCGCCCCCGGCCTGGGGGGCACCAGCGAGGGCGCGGTCGGCGCGGCCTTTCCGGTCTTCGGCGGGATGGCTGCCGCAGCGTCGCAGCGGAACACTGGGCCGCCACCGCAACGGAGCCGCCCATGACCGCACTGTCGCCTGAACCCTCGCCCTTCCCGCTGGCCCGCCAAGCGCCAAGGCTGCAGGTCGCAGATGCCGGCTGCACGGCGGGGCCGGGCTGGTTCGAGTCGAGCTGGGACCTGCGCCGCGGGCTCGAGGTCTGCGAGAGCGGCGAGGCCGACCTGCGCCTGCGCGCCTGGATGGAGGACTTTCTCGGCGATCAGGCCGGCGCGTCGGCGGGCGGGGTCGGGGTGTCGTTCAGCGCCACGTAGAGCCAGGCCCGGGCCTTGTCCCAGCGGCGGCGGATGGTCCGCTCGGTGACACCCTGCAGCTCGGCGACCTCGGTCTCGGTGTAGCCGCCGAAGTAGCGCATGTCGACGAGCTCGGCGAGCTCCGAGTCGACCGCCTCCAGGCTCAGCAAGGCCTCGCTGACGCGGATCAGCTCCTCGCTGCTGCTCGTGTCGGCGACCTGCAGGGCGGAGTCGCCGCCGAGCGTCTCGTGCAGGGCGCCGCCGCCGCGCCGCTCGGCGAGGTGCTCGCGGGCGCTGTCGATGATGATGTTGCGCATCGTCCGCGCCGCGTAGGCGAAGAAGTGGCGGCGATCCTCGAGGCGGAGGTCGCGCGCGTTGACGAGACGGATGAAGCTCTCGTGCAGCAGCGTCGTCGTGCCCATGCTGTCGCCGCGACCCTGCTGGCGCAGGCGCGCGCGCGCGACCCGCTTCAGCTCGGGGTACAGGGCGGCGTAGATCTGGTCGAGCGCGCTGCGGTCGCCGGAGGCGGCGAGCTGCAGCAGCCGGGTGATCGGCGGCTCGCTGGTGGAGACCGGTGCCGGGGCGTCGGACATGGCCCGCGAGCGTAACCGGGGGGCGCCGGCGCGTCCATACGGCGGCCGATCCCCGATGTCCGCTTTCGCGCGGCGGTTCCGTCTTACCGCTGGCCGTCCCGTCCCGGAGCCATGCCCCCGCTTGCCGTGCGGATGGGGCGGCCGTAAGCTCCCGCGCGATCCACCGAGGCGTTCATGCTGCGCGATTCCGTCGCCGATTGGAGAGAGCTCTCTGCCCTGTACGAACAGGCGGAGCCGCTGCAGGGCCGTGAGCTGCAGGCGTTCCTGGATGGACTGAAGGCGGAGTCCCGGCTGGTCGCAGACCTCGAGCGGATGCTGAGGGCGAAGGCGCGAGTCGCGAGGGAAGGCTTCCTCGAGACCCTGCCGGGCCTGCAGGGAGCCGCGGAGCCCGGCCCCTGCAGAGTGGGGCGAGGGCAGCCGCGTCGGCGCCTACCGGCTGGGCCGTCACATCGGCTCGGGGGGCATGGCCGAGGTCTGGCTCGCCGATCGCGTCGATGGCGCGTTCGAGCGTCAGGTCGCCATCAAGCTGCTGTTCAATCACCCGTCGCGGTCGCAGCGCGCGTCGTTCGCCGAGCGGTTTCGACGCGAGCGGGACATCCTGGCCGCCCTTGCACATCGAAACATCGCTCGCCTGGAGGATGCGGGCGTGACCGCGGGCGGACAGCCGTGGCTGGCGCTCGAGTACGTGCAAGGGGAGCCGATCACCGGCTGGTGCGACTGCAAACGGACACACATCGAAGCCAGGATCGCCGTCTTCAGGCAGGTCCTTCTGGCAGTCGAGTTCGCACACGCGAACCTGGTCATCCTGTCCTTGAGCGTGAGTTGTGGGGAGGCGCCGGGCAAGCCGCCGTGGCAGGGACTTCCCGTCAAGGTGGGTCCCGTGGAGACGATCATCCGCGAAGCCGTTCTCGCGGACGGCATCACAGTCGTCGCCGCCGCGGGCAATGGCGGCGAGCGTGCTTTCCCTGGGCAAATGAAGCCGGTGATCGCCGTCGGCGGGGTTTTCGCCGATGAAGGCGGCGCCCTCAAGGCATCCAACTTCGCATCGGCGTTCACAAGCAAGATCTACGCGAACCGCAAGGTGCCTGACGTCTGCGGCTTGTGCGGTGAGGGCGTCGAAGCCGACTTCATCATGTTGCCGGTGCCGCCCGGATCGAAACACGACCGGCGCTTCGGGGTCTTCGACGGCACGGGCAAGCAGGACGGCTGGGCCCGATTCAGCGGTACCTCTGCGGCGGCTCCCCAAGTCGCCGGTGTATGTGCGCTCTTGCTGCAGAAGAGCCCGAACCTGACCCCGAAGCAGGTCAAGAGCCTGCTCGTCGGATCCGCGGTCGACGTCAAGGACGGTTTGGCGGCAGCCGTAGGAGGCGCTGGTGCGCTTGGCGCGGCAGCGGGTGCAGACGGCGCTACGGGGGCGGGGCTCGTTGACGCTTCCGCTGCCCTCGCGCTCGCCTAGCCTTTCACTCTCAGCGCGGCGCGGTCATCTGGTCCTTCACCGCCGCCCCCAGCTCGATCACCGCCAGCGCGTAGTAGCTCGACCAGTTGTAGCGCGTGATCGCATAGAAGTTCGGCGTGCCCGCCACGTAGCTCGGCGCGGCATCGCCGTTCTGCAGCTCGACGAGCGCCAGGATCGTCTCCGCCGCCCGCGCCTGCGCGCCGAGCACGGCGCCGCGCTCGATCATCTCGGCCGGCGAGAAGGTCGGCAGGATGTCGGGGGCGAGCAGGAGGGCGCGCGCGCTCGTCTCGACCGGCGGCTTGACGTCGTAGTGCGTGGGCAGGCGCCGCTTCCAGCCGAACTCCGCCAGGTAATGGGCGACGCTGCCGATGACGTCGGCGGTGCTGGCGTGCAGGTCGACATGGCCGTCGCCGTCGAAGTCGACGGCGTATTTGTTGAAGCTCGAGGGCATGAACTGCGGCATGCCCATCGCGCCCGCGTAGCTGCCACGCCAGGCCAGGGGGTCGATGCCTTCGCTGTGGCACAGCACGAACCAGTTCTCGAGCTCGTCGCGGAAGAACGCGCTCCTGTCCTTGCGGCCGGCGGGAAAGTCGAAGGCCAGCGTGGCGAGCGCGTCGATGACGCGGAAGTTGCCTATCTGCCGGCCGTAGATCGTCTCGACGCCGATGATGCCGACCACGATCTCCGGCGGGACCCCGTAGACCTCCTCGGCCTGCAGCAGCCACTTTTCGTTGGCGCGCCAGAAGGCGACGCCGGCCCGGATGCGGATCGGCTCGACGAAGCGGGCCCGGTAGGCGGCCCAGTTCTTTGCCGTGCCCGCGGGCGGCGGCATGATGAAGCGGGCGACGCTCGGGACGAAGCGGGCCTGCCCGAGCGAGGCGCGAATCCAGGCCGCGTCGAGGCTGCGCCGTTCGGCCACGGCATCGGCGAAGCGCATCACGTCGTCGCGCGTGCCGTAGGTGACGAGGTCGGGCGCGCTGTCGTCGGCGACGACGCTGCGCGACGGCCGCTTGCGCTGCTGCTTCGGTGCGGCCGCGGCGACGCCGACGAGGCCGGCGCCGAGGGCGGCGACGAGGAGCTGGCGGCGAAGGAGAGACGGGGTCATGGGATCCTGCAGTGGAGAGGTCAGGTGGCTGCGCTCTTGACGTGCCGCGCGCGCGGGATGAAGTCGCGGGTCAGGCGACGGTCGGGGCTCCGGGCCCCCGAGCGCCCGTAGCGTTGCGCCTCGAGCGCATCGAGGAGCTGCGCCAGCGGCTCGCCGTCTGCGCCCAGCCGCTCGCGGACCCGGCCGGCGAGCGTTCGCGGCGCCTCGTGCGGCGCGGCGACGATGCCGAGGGATCGCAGAGTGCGGCGCAGGGTCTCGAGCTGGCGCACCCACGGGTCGACGCGATGCCGGTCGAGCCAGGCCCAGGCCGCGCCGGTGAGCGCCAGCGCGCTGAGCAGGGTGACGAGGAGCAGGGCCAGGTCTTCCCACGTCGGCGCCTGGAAGCCGATGCGCTTCAGCGCCTCGAGCTGCTGCCCGCGGGTGTAGTGGAGCACCCATTGGTTCCAGCGGTTGTTCACCGCTTCCCAGGCGGTGCGCACGCGCGCCAGGAGCTCGGGGTTCATGGTGTCCAACGCCCCGGCGACGAAGCCGAGCTGCGGCGCGAGGCGGCTGCTCCGGCCGATGCGGTCGGGTGCCACCGCGCCCGTGGGGTCGGCGCGGACCCAGCCCGTGTCGGGCTGCCAATACTCGGCCCAGGCGTGCGCCGAGCTCTGCCGCACGACGGTGTAGCCGTCGACCGGGGTGAGGTCGGCGCCTTGGTAGCCGGTGACGATGCGCGCCGGCACGCCGAGGGCGCGCATCACCACGACGAACGAGGCCGCGAAGTGCTCGCAGAAGCCTTCCTTGCGGTCGAGCCAGAACTCGTCGACGCTGTCGCGGCCGTACTCGCCGGGCGAGAGCGTGTAGCTGTAGCCGTCGCTGCGGATGTGGCGCAGCACGGCCTGTGCCAGCACGGTGGCGCTGGCGCCGCGCAGCCGTGGCTGGTCGCGCAGCGTCCGCGCCCAGGCCAGGGTGCGCGGGTTGAAGCCGGCCGGAAGTTCCAGGCTCTCCTGCAGCTCGCCCGTGCGGCGTGGTCCGCCGAGCACGAAGGACGTGTGCGCGACGGCGTTGAGGCGGATGCGCTCGAACACCGGCCGCTCCGCCAGCCATTGCAGGTCTTCGCGCGCGCTGAGGCCCAAGCCTTCCAGCGCCTGCACCTCGGTGGTCGCCTCGAGCAGCGGCATCGAGGCCAGGCGCAGCGGCTCGAAGGTCACCTCGTAGCGCA
The DNA here is from genome assembly GCF_031412495.1 of Rhizobacter sp. Classification (GTDB taxonomy): domain Bacteria; phylum Pseudomonadota; class Gammaproteobacteria; order Burkholderiales; family Burkholderiaceae_C; genus Schlegelella_A. Next base: position 7,551 of record NZ_JANODC010000551.1, read on the forward strand.
GGGCGTCGCTGCGCGTGGTCAGCGCCGGCTTGCGCGCGGGCATGCCCGCGGGCGCGAAAGGCAGGCCGAGCGGGCGCCACTCGAAGCCGTCGAAGCGGGTCAGCACCGGGCCGCGGAAGTACAGGTCCGACAGCGCCGGGCGCGGCCCGTCGAAGCGCAGGCGCATCGCCACCGAGTCGTCGCTCGCCACCTCGGCGACCGAGCCCATGCGCAGCGTGTTCGAGAGCCCCGTCTTGGAGATGCCGTCCTGCGGCACGCCCCAGAGCGGCCCGATGCGCGGAAAGAGCAGGAACAGCAGGGCCATGATCGGCGCGCCGAGCACGGCCGTGCGTGCCGCCAGCGACGCTGCCTGGCGCAGGCTCGGTTGCCCGACGGGCATGTGCGCGAGCACGAGGGCGGTGAGCAGACCCCACACCGAGACCAGCATCGCCAGCGCCACCAGGAACGACTGCGAGTACAGGAAGTGGGTGAGGATGATGAAGAAGCCGAGGAAGAAGACGACGAAGGCATCGCGGCGGGCGCGCAGCTCGAGCGTCTTCAGGGCCATCAGGGCGACGGCGAGGGTGACGCCGGGCTCGCGGCCCAGCAGCGTCCCGTACGACCAGTAAGCCAGGCCGAGCGCGGTCAGCAGCACGCCGACGAGCAGCCATCGTCCGGGCAGCGCTGCGTTGGTCAGGGCCAGGGTGGCGCGCCAGACCAGGATCACGGCCGTCAGCGCGATCGCCCACCAAGGCAGGTGCGACAGGTGCGGCAGCACGGTCCAGGCGATGACGCCGAGCAGGAACAGCGTGTCGCGCGCTTCGCGCGGCAGGCGCGACCAGCCGGGCCACTGCGGCAGCGATGGCCGCCAGCGCGCGAATGAAGCTTCGACCGCCGGGACGGCGCTCATCCCGACCGTCCCCACAGGGCGAGCGCCTCCAGGCAGCGGCTGCGCTGTGCGGCGCCGTCGCCCGGTGGGATGTCGTGCCCCGGCAGGCGCAGGCCGTAGTCGGCGTCGGCGCGGTCGGCGGCCAGCGTCCAGGCGGCCAGGCGGGACAGGCGCGCCTCCGCGGGCAGCGACCCGCAGGCAGCCCAGTCGAGCCAGAGCTCGCGCCGCGATGCGACGCTGGTGTCGCGGCTGACCAGCTCGGCGCCAGTCTCCAGCGCCTGCGCGGCCTTCTTCCAGGCCACCAGCTTGAGCGGGTCGCCGCGGCGGTAGGCGCGCACGCCCTCGACCTCGCCGCCATCGCTGCTGCGCGACTGCGTCGAGCCGCCGGCGATGGGCTGGGCGGCGGGCAGGGCGGGGGCGTTCGCCTCGAGCTGCGGATACACCAGCAGCCGCGCGGCCGGTCGCCACACCGTCCAGGCGCGGAAGAGGCCGAGCGGGAAGCGCGTCTCCACGCTCAGGGTCGGCACGTCGTGGCGCCCGCGCGCAGCGGGCACGAAGCTCACCTGGGCCGTCGCCTGGCCGCCGCCGGGGACGTCGGTCCAGGCCAGCGTCGAGACCGGGGCGTCGAGCAGGCGCAGGCCGATCCCGAAGCGCGCCGTCGACGGGCTCGTCATCACGATGTCGAGGACCGCCGGGGCGCCGGCGAAGGAAGCCGCCACCGGGCGCAGGTGCAGCGTCAGGCCGCGCAGCGTGCCGTGCGTCAGATGCATCGAGACGACGCCGCTGCCGGCCAGCAGGAAGGTGAGCACGTAGCCCAGGTTCAGCTGGTAGTTGATGGACGCGAGCAGGAGGACGATCAGCGTCAGCCCGAACAGCCAGCCGGCGCGCGTCGGCAGGATGTAGACGTTGCCCTGCGTCAGCAGCTGGGTGTCGGTGCGCGGCAGGCGCGCCTGCCACCAGTGCCGAAAGCGTGCGCGCACGAAGGCCGCGGGGTTCAGCGAGATCGCCTGGCTCACGACGGCGCCCGGGTCACGGCAGGGGCACGGCCTCGATCATGGCCCGCACCTGCTCCGTCCGGCCCCGCCCGGCGCCGGCGGCCGGTACCAGCCGGTGCGCGATGGTCTGCGGCAGCACGTACTGGACGTCGTCGGGCGCCACGTAGTCGCGGCCGCCGAGCAGGGCGCGCGCCCGTGCCGCGCGCCAAAAGGCGATGCCGGCGCGCGGCGACAGGCCTTCGGCGAACCAGGTCCCCGAGCGCGTTGCCGGGATCACCGCCTGGAGGTAGTCGCGCAGGGCG
>NZ_JANODC010000552.1:0-9927 GCF_031412495.1 Rhizobacter sp.
AGGTGCTTGGTGATCTGCTCGATCACCTCGTCGGAGCCGGTGGTGACGATGGTCATTCGCGATAGCGACGCGTCCTCGGTCGGCGCGACGGTCAGCGTCTCGATGTTGTAGCCACGGGCCGAGAACAGGCCGACCACCCGGGACAATGCACCGGGCTCGTTCTCGATCAGGACGGCGATGATGTGCTTCACAGGTCCTCCGATCCGAGCAACATCTCGGTGATGCCCTTGCCGGCCTTGACCATCGGCCAGACGTTCTCGGTGGGGTCGGTGCGCACGTCGAGAAACACCGTGCGGTCCTTGAGGCGAAGCGCCTCGCGCAATGCGGGCTCAACCTCCGATGGCCTGTCGACCCGGATGCCGACGTGGCCATAGGCCTCGGCGAGCTTCACGAAATCCGGCAACGCGTCCATGTAGCTGTGCGAGTAGCGCGAGCCGTAGTCGATCTGCTGCCACTGCCGGACCATGCCCAGGTAGCGGTTGTTCAGCGAGATGATCTTCACCGGCGTCTTGTACTGCAGGCAGGTGGACAGCTCCTGGATGCACATCTGGATCGAGCCCTCGCCGGTGATGCAGACGACCTCCGCCTCCGGTTTCGCAAGCTTGATCCCCATCGCGTAGGGAAGCCCCACGCCCATGGTGCCGAGCCCGCCCGAAATGATCCAGCGCCGCGGCTCGTCGAAGCGGTAGTACTGCGCCGCCCACATCTGGTGCTGGCCGACATCCGAGGTCACGTAGGTCTCCCGGTCCTTCGTCAGTTCCCAGAGCGTCTCGACGACTTGCTGCGGCTTGATCACGTCGGCGCTCTTCGCGTAGGCCAGGCAGTCGCGCTTGCGCCACTCATTGATCTGCGCCCACCAGGGCGACAGGCCCTTGACGTCGGGCTTCGATGCCGATTCGCGGATGTGCGCTGTCAGCTCGTGCAGGACGTCCTTCACGTCGCCGACGATCGGGATGTCGACCCGGACCCGCTTCGAGATCGACGACGGGTCGATGTCGACGTGGATGATCTTGCGCTCCACCGAGGCGAAGTGCTTCGGGTTGCCGATCACGCGGTCGTCGAAGCGGGCACCGACGGCGAGCAGAACGTCGCAGTTCTGCATCGTCATGTTCGCTTCATAGGTGCCGTGCATGCCCAGCATGCCGAGGAACTTCGGGTCGCTCGAGGGGTAGGCGCCCAGGCCCATCAGCGTGTTCGTGCAGGGGAAGCCGAGCAGGTCGACCAGGACGCGCAGTTCCGCCGAGGCATTGCCGAGAATGACGCCGCCCCCGGTGTAGATGTACGGGCGCTTCGCCGAGAGGAGCAGTTGCGCCGCCTTGCGGATCTGCCCGCTGTGGCCCTTGCGCACCGGGTTGTACGAACGCATCTCGACCGACGCGGGGTACTGGAACGGCGCCGTCGCCATCGACACGTCCTTCGGCACGTCGACGACCACCGGTCCCGGCCGCCCGGTGCGGGCGATGTGGAAGGCGCGCTTCATCGTCGACGCCAGTTCGCGGACGTCCTTGACCAGGAAGTTGTGCTTGACGATGGGCCGCGTGATGCCGACCGTGTCGCATTCCTGGAACGCATCGAGCCCGATCGCCGGCGTCGGCACCTGGCCCGTGACGATCACCATCGGGATCGAGTCCATGTAGGCGGTGGCAATGCCGGTGACGGCATTGGTCACGCCCGGGCCCGAGGTCACGAGGGCGACCCCGACTTCGCCGGTGGCGCGCGCATAGCCGTCGGCCGCGTGCACCGCCGCCTGCTCGTGGCGCACCAGGACGTGCTGGATCGTCTCCTGCTTGTAGAGCGCGTCGTAGATATAGAGGACCGCCCCGCCCGGGTAGCCCCAGAGGAACTTGACGCTTTCTGCCTGCAGGCAGCGAACGAGGATTTCGGAGCCGTTCGGGTCCGCTTCGGGGACCGCTGGCGATGGCGCCGCGGCGGCGCGCTTCAGCACGGGGGCTGAGGATTCCATGTTCTTCACCTCTGTGAATTTCTCTGACGAAAAACCATCGGTGCACCTTCCCTCGCCCTCGTGAAGCGGGTGCGGTGCCTGAGCCGATCGCCGCACGCCGCCGCGCTTCGGGCGGCACGAGCGATCGAAAAATGTCGTGCAACCGGCGATTATCGCATCGGCGGCGCGGCCCTGATGTCAGCAAGCCCCTCCGCCCCAGGGCCGATGAGATAATCCGCGCCGCCCGAGCTGCCGCCAAAGGCCCGCTTCATTGGCCACCGACAAAGAACTTTCCGACTTTCTGAAGAGCGTCGAGAAGCGTGCCTGGAAGCGCGCCGTGTACGCCGTCCGGGATGACGATGCGGCGCTCGACATCGTTCAGGACGCGATGATCCGGCTTTCGGAGAAATACTTCGACCGCCCGCCGGCTGAGCTGCCGCTTTTGTTCCAGCGCATCCTGTCGAACGCGACGATGGACTGGTTCCGGCGCCAGAAGGTGCGCAACCAGGTCGTGCGCAATTTCTCGGAGTTCGAGTCCGGCGGCGACGAGGACTTCGACATCCTCGAGACCCTCCAGGCGCTCGGCGGGCCCCTCGCATCGGAGAGTGCGTCGGACTCGGTCTCGCGGGGGCAGATCCTGCAGATCATCGACGCCGAGGTAGCCCAGCTTCCCGGCCGTCAACGCGAAGCGTTTCTCCTGCGTTACTGGGAGGAACTCGATGTCGCCGAGACCGCCGCCTCGATGGGGTGTTCGGAAGGGAGCGTCAAGACGCACTGCTCGCGGGCCGTGCACTCGTTGGCGAAAGCTCTCCGGGCGAAGGGAATCACGTTATGAACCAGCTCGACAGCCCCTACCGCGCCAGCGCTCGTGAGGCCATGGACCTGCGATTCGCCAGCCGGATCGCAGCGTGCCTGAGCGAGAGTGCCGAAAACGTCGCTCCCGACGTCGGCGAGCGCCTGCGCTTTTCGCGTGAGAAGGCCCTGGAAGCGGCTCGGCGGGAACGCCAGGCCTCGCTGCAGGGCGTCGGCGTCACTGCGTCCGGTGCAGCCATCGCCGGCTTCAGCCGGTCGAGCTGGTGGCTTCGCTTCGGCTCGGTCCTGCCGCTCGTGGTCCTGGTCGCCGGGCTGCTGCTCATCCAGGACGGGCAGACCCGGATGCAGGTGTCGATCGCCGCCGAGGTCGACGAGGCCCTGCTGGGCGACGACCTGCCGATCACCGCCTACCGCGACCCGGGCTTTTCCGAGTTCCTGAAGGCGCCGCCCAGCGAATGATGCGCGCCAGGATCGCCGGCGGCGCAGCGGCGGCCCTCATTGCCGCCTGCAGCGGCATCGTCGCGGCCCAGGCGCCTCGGCCGAGCCCGCCGGTCCCGGTCCCGGCCCAGGGCGAAGAAGGCGTGCGCTGGCAAAGCCTCACTAAGGCGCAGCGCGAAATCCTGGCGCCGCTCGAGGGCGAGTGGCCGTCGATCGACTCGCTGCGCAAGCAGAAGTGGATCGCCATTGCCGGCCGTTTCCAGACGCTCGGGCCTGCCGAGCAGGCCCGGATCACGGCGCGGATGTCCGAATGGGCGCGCCTCACTCCGGCCGAGAGGGGCCAGGCCCGGCTTCGCTTCGAGGAAGCGCGCACGGTGCCGGCGCCCGATCGCAGTGCGCGCTGGGAGGCCTACCAGGCCTTGCCGCCGGACGCCCGGCAACGCCTCGCCGAGCGCGCCTCGGCCTCGACCGCGACCGCGGCGCCGGAAGCGCCACGCCGGGAAGCCGCTCGACGCGATGCCTCTCCCGGCCGGGCCGCGTCGTCGCTGCGGGACGCGCGGGACGGCCGCGAGGCCAAGGCCAACGTCATCCCCAATCCGGCGTCGGTCCAGCCTGGGCTGCGGCAGGTCGCGCCGGGCATGGTGCAGGCAGCCCCTGGCGCGACGACGATGCCCATGACCCGGCGTCCGACGCCCCCGCCGCACCAGCAGACCGGCATGCCGAAGATCGCCGCCACGCCCGAGTTCGTGAACCGGTCGACCCTGCTGCCGAAACGGGGCCCGCAGGCGGCAGCGGTGACGACGACGTCGGTTCAGCCGGCGCCGCCGGTGCGGGTGACGCCGATCACCCAGCCGCTCGTGATGCCTCCGGCGGCATCGAAAGAGCCTCCGACAACGCAATGACCTCGCCGCCCGGCGGCGAGGCCGGACGGTCGACCGCGCCCGAGCCACCGCGCACGCCCTCGCTGCGTCGCCGCATGGCCAGCTTCGTCTACGAAGCCATGCTGCTGTTCGGCCTGGGCCTCGTACCGGGCGCCGTGGGCGCGATGTGGGTCGCACGCAGTGGCCAGGCGAGCCTGCAAAGCGACACCGTGCTGCGGCTCTTCGCCTTCTTCTTCTACGGTGCCTACTTCGTCTGGTGCTGGTCGCGCCGAGGCCAGACCCTGGCCATGCAGACCTGGCGCATCCGGCTGGTCGGGCCGGACGGAGCGCCGCCGTCGCGATGGCGCGCCCTCTGCAGGTACCTCGCCTGCTGCGCGTTCTGGTTCCTGCCCGCAACGCTAATCACCCGGCTCTGGCAGCTGCCGCCCTGGCCGAGCCTGGGCTGGACGGTAGCGGGGATCGCGCTGTACGCGCTCTCGGCGCTGACCGAGCCGAGCCGTCAGTTCTGGCACGACCGCCTGTGCCGGACCCGGCTCGTCGACGCCCCTCGGGAACCCGCGGCTTCCGGCGTCAGACCGCGTCCTCGTTGAGCTCGCCGGTGCGGATCCGCACCACGTGCTGGATCTCGGTGACGAAAATCTTGCCGTCGCCGATCTTGCCGGTCTTGGCCGCCTTGATGATGGCGTCGATGCAGCGCTCCGCGTCGGCTTCCTTGACGACGACCTCGATCTTCACCTTGGGCAGGAAGTCGACCACGTACTCGGCGCCCCTGTACAGCTCGGTGTGGCCCTTCTGCCGGCCGAAGCCCTTGACCTCGGTCACCGTCAGGCCGGAGACGCCGATCTCGGCGAGCGCCTCGCGCACCTCCTCCAGCTTGAAAGGCTTGACGATGGCGGTGATCTGCTTCATGGCCGGCTCCGGAATGCGGATGGATTCTCCCGAGTTTAGGACCTTCGACCTAACATCGGCGGGCGCGCAGGCCGGATGCCGATCGCCGACGATGACGAACCAGCCTGCGATGGCCTCCTGACCCATGAGTGACGACGCCGAACGTCGCCGTCGAAGCGACTGGGCCACGACCGAGCACGTCGTCCGTGTCTTCGGCGACCTTTCCGAGATCGACGACGTTGCCTGGCGTGCGCTGCTCGAGGCCCGGCCTTCGGCCAACCCGTTCATGTCGCTTGCTTACCTGCGCGCGCTCGACGACTCGCGGAGCGCCGTTGCCGAAACCGGCTGGGCGCCTCACTTCCTGGGCCTCGAGGAACGCGGCGAGCTGGTGGCGGCCTGCCCGCTGTACCTCAAGGAGCACTCCTACGGCGAGTACGTGTTCGACTGGGCCTGGGCCGACGCCTACCGACGGCACGGCCTCGAGTACTACCCCAAGCTGCTGGGCGCCGTGCCGTTCACGCCGGTGCCGGGGCCGCGCCTTCTGGCGCGATCTCAGGCGCACCGGGTCCTGCTCCTGCGCGGCATGGAGCAGCTCGCCCGCAACGCCGGGCTGTCGTCGGCGCATCTGCTCTTCCTCGACGAGGCGGATCAGGCGGCAGCGCGGGAGGCGGGCTGGTCTATGCGCAGCACGGTGCAGTTCCACTGGACCAACCGCGAGCCCCTGCCGTATGCGGACTTCGCCGACTTCCTCGCCGGCCTGCAGCGAGACAAGCGCAAGAAGATCCAGCAGGAAGTCCGCCGGGTGCGAGACGCGGGCGTCTCCTTCAGCGTGGCCGCGGGCCCGGCGATCGGCGAGGACGACTGGGACTTCTTCTACCGCTGCTACACCCTCACCTACCGGGCCCATCACTCCACCCCGTACCTGACGCGCGACTTCTTCAGCCGCTCGGCCCGGACATTGGCCGACCGCTGGCTGCTCTTCACCGCCTGGCGCCAAGGCAGGCGCGTGGCCACCTCGCTGGTCGCCATCGACCCGGAGCGCAAGCTCGCCTTCGGCCGCTACTGGGGCGCCGTCGACTACGTCCCCTGCCTGCACTTCGACGCCTGCTACTACCAGCCGCTGGCCTGGTGCATCGCCAACGGCTACCGGCGCTTCGAAGGCGGCGCGCAGGGGGAGCACAAGATGGCGCGCGGCCTGCTGCCGGTTCAGACCTGGTCGGCGCACTGGCTGGCGCACCCGCAGTTCGCCCGCGCCATCGACGACTACCTGGCGCGCGAAGGCGCCGGCGTCGAGACGTACCTGAGCGAGCTCGACGAGCGCCGTCCGTTCAAGGCGACGGCGGAGTAGTCCGCTCGCCCCGGGCGGCTACTCCGATCGGTCCGCAGCACGCCGGTCGCGCAGGCGCCGCGGCGTGTTCTGGTAGGCGACGACGCCGGCCTCGATCTCCGCCCGCGCCGCCTCCGGCCCGCCCCATCCCTGGACCTTGACCCACTTGCCCTCCTCGAGATCCTTGTAGTGCTCGAAGAAGTGCTGGATCGTGCGCAGGCGCAGGTCGTTCATGTCCTCGGGCTTCTGCCAGTGCGCGTAGATCGGCAGGATCTTGTCGATGGGCACGGCCAGGATCTTCGCATCGCCGCCGGCCTCGTCCTCCATCTTGAGGACGCCGATCGCACGGCAAGTCACCACAATCCCGGGCACGAGGGGAAAAGGCGTGATGACGAGCACGTCGACCGGATCGCCGTCGTCGCAGAGGGTCTGCGGAACGTAGCCGTAGTTGCACGGGTAGTGCATCGCGGTGCTCATGAAGCGGTCGACGAACATCGCGCCGCTCTCCTTGTCCACCTCGTACTTGATGGGGTCGGCGTTCATCGGGATCTCGATGATCACATTGAACTCGTCGGGCGCCCGGGGCCCCGGCGTGACGTTGTGCAGGCTCATGGCACTCGCGCTTTTCGATGGGAGGACCCGATGTTAAGCGTCGCATCGACGCGAATCACGGTGCGTTCAAACGCCCCCGGCGCCGCCGCGAACGCGCCATCCCTTAACATTCGCGGGTTTGTCCGACCGTGCACTGCAGACGGCCGGCGCAGAACGTGAAGCGACCGAATCGCCGCATCCGAACGAGGAAGGAACTCTCTTGATCTCCACCACCACAGCGCTCTACATCGCCCTGGCCTGCGGCGTCGCCGCCGTCGTCTACGGCTTCGTGCAACGAAGCTGGATCCTGGCGCAGAGCGCCGGCAACGCACGCATGCAGGAGATCGCCGCGGCGATCCAGCAGGGCGCCGCCGCCTACTTGGCACGGCAGTACAAGACAATCGCGGTGGTCGGTGTCGTCCTCGCGATCCTCATCCTCATCTTCCTCGACACCATGACGGCCGTCGGCTTCGTCCTCGGTGCCGTCCTGTCCGGTGCCTGCGGCTTCATCGGCATGAACGTGTCGGTTCGCGCCAACGTCCGCACCGCGCAGGCGGCGACGCTGGGCATCGGCCCGGCGCTGAACGTCGCCTTCAAGGGCGGCGCGATCACCGGCATGCTGGTCGTCGGCCTGGGCCTGATCGGTGTCGGCGCCTTCTTCTGGTACCTGAGCGGCGGCACCAAGGTGGATCCGGCGACGCTGAAGCCGCTGCTCGGCTTCGCCTTCGGCTCGTCGCTGATCTCGATCTTCGCCCGCCTCGGCGGCGGCATCTTCACCAAGGGCGCGGACGTCGGCGCCGACCTCGTCGGCAAGGTCGAGGCCGGCATTCCGGAAGACGACCCGCGCAACCCGGCGGTGATCGCCGACAACGTCGGCGACAACGTCGGCGACTGCGCCGGCATGGCCGCCGACCTGTTCGAGACCTACGCGGTGACGCTGATCGCGACCATGGCGCTGGGTGCGCTGATGGTGACCGGCGCGACGGTCAACGCCGTCGTCTACCCGCTCCTGCTCGGCGGCGTCTCGATCATCGCCTCGATCATCGGCTGCGCCTTCGTCAAGGCCTCGCCGGGAATGAAGAACGTCATGCCAGCGCTCTACAAGGGTCTGGCCGTCGCCGGCGTGCTGTCGCTGATCGCCTTCTACTTCGTGACCATGGCCATGTTCCCGCAGCCGATGGCGCTGGCCGGTGGCGGCACCGTGACGGCGATGTCGCTGTTCGGCGCCTGCGCCGTCGGCCTGGTCCTCACCGCGGCGATGGTCTGGATTACCGAGTACTACACCGGCACGCAGTACAAGCCGGTGCAGCACATCGCCCAGGCATCGACCACCGGCCACGGCACCAACATCATCGCCGGCCTCGGCGTCTCGATGCGCTCCACCGCCTGGCCGGTGCTCTTCGTCTGCGTCGCGATCCTGGTCTCGTACTGGCTCGCCGGCCTGTACGGAATCGCCGTCGCCGCCACCGCCATGCTGAGCATGGCCGGCATCGTCGTCGCCCTCGATGCCTACGGCCCGATCACCGACAACGCCGGCGGCATCGCCGAGATGTCCGACCTGCCGGCCAGCGTCCGCGACGTCACCGACCCGCTCGACGCGGTCGGCAACACCACCAAGGCGGTGACCAAGGGCTACGCGATCGGCTCGGCCGGCCTCGCCGCGCTCGTGCTCTTCGCCGACTACACGCACTCGCTCGCCGGCCGTGGCATGAACGTCAGCTTCGATCTGAGCGACCCGCGCGTCATCGTCGGCCTCTTCATCGGCGGCCTGATCCCCTACCTGTTCGGTGCGATGGCAATGGAAGCGGTCGGCCGCGCCGCGGGTGCCGTCGTCGTCGAGGTGCGGCGCCAGTTCCGCGACATCAAGGGCATCATGGACGGCAGCGGCAAGCCGGAATACGGCCGCGCCGTGGACATGCTCACCACCGCGGCGATCAAGGAAATGATCATTCCGTCGCTGCTGCCGGTGGTCGCACCGATTCTGGTCGGCCTGTTGCTCGGCCCCGCCGCCCTCGGCGGCCTGCTGATGGGCACCATCGTCACCGGCCTCTTCGTCGCCATCTCGATGTGCACCGGGGGCGGGGCCTGGGACAACGCCAAGAAGTACATCGAGGACGGCCACCACGGCGGCAAGGGCAGCGAGGCGCACAAGGCCGCCGTCACCGGCGACACCGTCGGAGACCCCTACAAGGACACCGCCGGCCCGGCCGTGAACCCGCTGATCAAGATCATCAACATCGTGGCACTCCTGATCGTCCCCCTGCTGCCGATGGCGACGGCTTCGAGCGTCGCTGCGCCGCACGGTGCACCCGCTTCCGTCACGTCCCCGGCGACGACCTCGACCTCCCCGGCGAACGTGGCGCCGGCGAGCGCAGCGAGCGCGGCTTCAGGCCCGCGCTGACGGGAAGGGCACGTACTCGGCGATCAGCGCCGCGCCGTCGGCCAGCAGGAAGTCCTTGAACGCCTGGGCGACGGGCGGCAGGCGCTTCTGCGTGCGGTGCACGACGTACCAGTTCAGCATCACCGGGAAGCCCTCGACGTCGAGGACGGCGAGGCTTCCGGCGTGCAGCTCGCGGGCCACCGTGTGCGCCGAGAGGAAGCTCACCCCCATTCCGGCCATCACGGCCTGCTTGATCGTCTCGGTGCTGCGGATCTCCATCGCCACGTGGAGATCGACCATCGCGGCGCCGAAGCTGTCGGCCATCGAGTTCCAGGTGTCCGAGCCCTTCTCGCGCACGACGAAAGGCTGGCCCGCGATGCGCTCGCGCCGGATCGCCCGCTCCCCGACCCAGGGGTGATCGGGCGCGGCGACGATGACGTAGGGGTGCGGCGCGAACGGCAGCTGCACCGTGTCCATGTCGGTCGGCGGCCGGACCATGATCGCCAGGTCGGTGAGGTTGTGCGCGATCTGGCCGAGCAGGCCCTCGCGGTTGTGCACGCTGAAGTTGAGGCTGACGTCGCGGTGCCGGCGCACGAACTCGACCAGCAGGCGCGGGAAGAAGTAGTCGCCGGCGCTGATGACGCCGACGTTGAGCCGGCCGCCCGCG